>PWGF01000213.1 GCA_003554375.1 Spirochaetaceae bacterium | reverse complement strand
GAACCGAGCCGTACGTGGTTGCGGCCGACGTGTACCGCTTGCCAGGGCGTGTCGGGCAGGGAGGATGGTCATGGTACACCGGCTCGGCGGCATGGATGTACCGTGCATGGGTGGAAGAGGTTCTCGGCCTCACGGTACGTGGCGAGACAATGCGGATCTCACCGGTGGTTCCCGCGTGGTGGGACGGTTTTCGAATGAGCTTTCGCCACGGCGAAGCCGTGTACGATATCGAGGTCACGAACCCCGAGCACCGCGAACATGGCGTGGATTGGGTCGAGCTCGACGGTCGCCGGGTCGCCGAAGGGGTGATCTTGCTCGATCGCTCCCGGGTCAAACACCGGGTAGTGGTACGCATGGGCCTTGCGACTGCCCCGGGAGACCAAGCTCCAGTCGCTTGACAGCGAAGATGCGGTTGCTCTGTTCGCTAACGTAGATGATGGAAGTGGTGTATCTCGGCCTCGTTTCGGAGGGATATCTCTCCCCGGAACAACGATTTGGACGAGTGTGACGCTTGGCGTATCTGTTGTGACATGCGTGCCGTAATGCAATGGAGGATGCTCAGTCTCGACCGTCTGCCGACGAACGAGCTGAGCATGACACAGGAGTTAATCGCCAACGTGCTGGACGTACGGCGAGAAGGCGTTGCCGAGGCGGCGGGCAAGCTGCAGCGTGCCGGGCTCATTCACTGCAGTCGCGGCCGTACCACGGTCCTGGATCGCCCGGGCCTCGAAGCGCGAGTCTGTGAGTGCTTGTGGAACAACTGATGGAATTGGTCATGCTTGCGTGCGCAGCTATCTTCCCGCGTCCGGAGTCTGCGAACAGTTGACTCCCAATCTGTCGCTGGTATACGGCATCCGCCCGGACGGTGACGCGAGGGAACCACGACCGGCCCGGGAGATCGACCGCACGGCGGAAACGAGCGGGACCATCGAAGGCCCTGCCGACCGGCTCTACGGCGATCACCGGACCGCGTCAATGCCCTCGCGATTTGCCGGTTTCCCAACGCGTGGGATGAGGCCTCAATCGAGAGTTCGCGATGACGAACCGACGGTGGCGCTCCGGTTGCCTCACAGGCTCCAGGTAGCCGCCAGGCGGCTGTCCTTACCTGTGAAGGATTGTGTAATGACCGGTCGATAGCAGCTTGACCGCACCCGGGAGCGGTTCTACAATCTCTCGGACGCTGTCGGATTTACAGAATGGTTTTGTCAGAGCGGCCCGGGGTGGACGGATCACATACTGGAGCGCGCATTGTAGCGACGGCTGCGGCGGGTACTGCGGCTGGCACCGCGGACGGAGGCGGGGACGACAGCACAGCCGGCACCGCGGACGAAAGCGCCGACCAAGGCGGGGACGAGCCCGCGGAGCTGAGACCGGAATGGCGGCGCGGTTTGGCTCGGTATTCGGGCGGCATTCTCGAGGCGCGCATGATCTGGGGAAAACACGACTTTCCGGAGGGGGCTGCGTTCCGACTCAAGTTCGGTGCCGTCCAGGTCCTCCTGGCACGACGGAGGCGCGAATGGCGGTGGTGCCTGGAGTACGGAGACCCGCCGGAGCGGCCCGTTTTCGAGGAAACTGAAGAGAAGGATATGCGGGCGGTGTCGCCGGAGAGCCGGCACCGTGTCATCGTTCGGGACGTCACGGACTCAGTGGTCCTGAGTCCGCGCCTTCCTGACAGACCGCTCTCGATCATTCCGGCTGAGGAGTTTCAGATCGCACAGAACGCTCAGGCACGCGTCTGGTTGGCGGTACCGCTGTGGGTCCACATTGCCGGAGAGAACGGAGAGACCGTACTCGACCTCGGCTCGGTGCGTCTGTCCAACAGCTGGGTGGGTGACCCCGTGGACGGCCGCAGCGGGTACACGCTGAAGTCCGAGCCTCGCTACCATGAGGAGGACGAGCCGCTCCCGCACTACTGTGCCCGCTGTCACATGAGCGTTGCCAACCAGGCAACGTCCCCTTTTACCGCGAACAAGCTCGTGATCCCCGCGGAGCTCCTACAGCTCTATCAAGAAGAGGGGAGCTGCGCACAAGCGATGTCAAGCTCCTGCATACTCGCGATCACGAGATCAGCGTCACGCCGTTTCACCACCGGCAAGGGGAGCTGCCACGGATCGCTCCGGCACGCATAGGGACTGTGGACAACTTCTGGAAGCGCAGCGTAGGCTTACTTCGCCGAATCGGAAATCAGTAGCCACTCCGCCATGTGGTGGAGAGATCGCGGTGAGCGGGACGCCGGCACCGTGGCAGGACGATGGCCGTGAATAGGACCATGGCACCGTGGAGGAGACGACCTTCACAGTGCCCCCGAATGCGCGGCACGGAGGTCATGGGGATGGACGAGATACTGGATGTCGGGACGCAACTGGACCTCCTCGTGAGTATCGCACGCGCGGTTGCCATCTTGGTTGTGGGCTTCATAGCCGCAAGGATCACGGTTTACCTCATCGGCCGAACCATGACGAAGCGCTTCTCGGAGCAGGCGGTGATGATCACCCGAAAGGTGGTCCTTTACTCGGGCTTCCTGATTGTCATCATGGTCGTCCTGGCTGACCTCGGGCTGAATCTATCCGCCCTGCTGGGAGCGTTGGGTATTGCCGGCATCGCGATAGGATTCGCAGCGCAGACGAGCGTGTCGAACGTGATCAGCGGCATGTTTCTGATCTCCGAGAAGCCCTTCGAGACGGGCGACATCGTGCGTGTCGGCGACAACACGGGCGTGGTCCTCTCGATCGATCTGCTCTCGATCAAGATACGTTCGACAACCAGTACCTCCGGATCCCGAACGAGACCCTGATCAACTCCGACGTCTTGAACATCACCCGGTATCCTATCAGGCGCCTCACCTTCGACCTCACGGTTGAGTACGAGGCGGATCTGGCTCAGGTGAAGCGAGCGCTGCTCGACGTTGCGGCGGCTATTCCCGAAGTCTTGGATAACCCTGAGCCCCTCTACCTCATAAAGGGATTCGGCGCGCGCGGCGTGGAGATCCCCTTCGGGGTGTGGTTCGCTAAGGCGGATTTCCTGATAGTTCGAAACACCGTTTCCGAGCGGATTAAGAGCGCGTTCGAGGAGAACGCGATTCGGTTTGCGGTTCTGCGGTGGCCCGACCAGGTTTCCTCCTGAGCTTCATGTTTCCAGGGAATTCCCACGGCGGCGTCCCGCCGAACTGCTCGCGGATCGCCGACCCAACAGTTCCCATCAGTGCGTGCGTGCGGGTGAGGATCTTCGCCACCTTCTTGCGCGTCGCCTGGAGCTGGTCCCAGTTCGGCTCGCCGTACGTCCGCCATGTGCCCTGCTGGAGCGTCACTCCCACCAGCCACGATCGGGAAGGTCTGGTCCCTGCACAAGAAACGTTACTATGGCGGATAGATGAACGCACATGAGATTGGCGTCAAGCAGAAGTGGCGCTCCGGCCGCGGGCTGCCGGCGACCCGCTCCTCCGGTGAGGAGCGCGCTTTTCGCAAGCGCAGGATCGGCGGGGATGTGCAAGATCTCTGTACCCCCGCTTAGACTCGTTGCCTCGAACTGCCGCCCGGTGCGGCCACAGGAAACGACAAAGGGCCTAGGCCTGTTGTATAGGTTGCGACACAAGCATGAGTGCCGCCGGACGACTATGTAGATCCCTGGACACTGCCCAACGTGATTCCATTGTCGCAGTAGTCGGTTAAATTCTCCACCTTGTCAATGGAACGGTCTGGCCTTGCCGTGTCGCTCCTGGAAGGGCGCTCCCGGCCGGCGGGTAGATCGCCACCGGTAGCGAAGCGGTTGTGGGACACACCGGCGTCGCTGCGACCGCGGAGCCGGGCCCGACGGACCGGCATCGCCGGGCAAGATCGTTTCACTAGTAGTACCCGGAACGGCTTATCGTTTTCGGTGTTTGATACGACTGATGCCGGTTGCGAGCCAGGCAGTGACCGCGCCCAGTATGAATACCGCGAGGAACATGAGCACCCGTGGTGCGGTAATCTCCCACGCGAGGAAACTGTAACTCACCATTTCGGTGTTTTGCAGCGCAAAAATTACCACTGCTGCTCCGATGACGATGCCGACCAGAACTCTAATCATTGCCATTCCCCCCTCATTGTTGATCCTACAGACAGTATGAACCGAAATGCCAGAGAGTTCCAGACTCTCTACAGAAATCGGTTCCATCCGGCACGGTTCCCGGGAAACGACGTCCGAAAGCTACTCGAAGTCGCCTGGTTCCGGCAGGTGCACACCGACGAATGTTTTTTCAGAGGCTTGTAGTTTCGTTACGATCGCAGTGCGCAGGCAGGATCGATGCCGCGCCTGTTTCGGTCGACGCGATGTATATAGCAGCATCGGTCGAAGCTCGCAACGCAGCAGCAGCGGTGGGCGCCTACTCGCCTCGATTCGGCGGTATCCGGCATGAACTGCCAGATGCCGCGCTCACCGTCGGCTCCGATAGCGCGCGGATCCAGGCTGCTCTCGAGTACCGCCACATACTTCAGATCCTCCGGCAGATCGTGCGGCTGGTGGTTCCTTTTGGCACTTGACGATTTGTGGGCATCGTATTGGTATGGGGTACGCTGTAGCGTGAATGATTGGTGAGCACCACGAAGCATGGCGTTCGGAATGGCGTCGGGAATAGGGCGGGGATCGTCGAATTCTGTGGGGCGCAGCTCCGGGTAAGGGGGATGATGTGGGCGATTGCGGCAACAGACAAGGATCAAGAATCGGGTGCTGTGGTCCCTCCGGATGCGATGATCTGGTTGGGCGGCGCTCTCTTAAGCAGTCGCGTATGCTCGGGGATTCCGCGGCGTTGCGCGTGACGATGGCCGCAATGGTTGTGTCGGTTCTATTCCTCTTCGGTACGGCCTGTTCCCCGGATGAAGAGGAAGGCGTTCTTGTCGACGATGCACAACTCCGCAATGAGAGTGAGGAAGTACGGGCCAAGGCGTTTTCCGGTTGGTTTGAAGTGCGGGAACCGGTTGCCGGCTCGCCGGTCCAATACTTCGGGATGATAGAAGGAGGGCAGGAGGCTCAGCAGTTTATCAGCCATGACAGCGATGAGCCGTTTGAGATTACCGAGTTCGGACCGGTCGGGGAGTTGCCGGTCGAGGTTCGCAGGCCCACCATTTTCGTCGTTTTCAGTCAACCGATGACTCCGTTGGCGCGGCTCGGAGAACCGATGCGCGAGCATCCTTTTGTGGAAATCGAGCCGGAGTTGGACGGCTTGTTTCGCTGGCAAGGCTCGCGGATTCTGCAGTTTCAGCCTGACGATCCGATGACGGCGCAGCTGGAGTATGAGGTGCGAATCAGCGGGGATACCGTTGCGCTGACCGGGCAGGAGCTTGAAGAAGGGTTTGCATTCAGCTTCTACCGGGAACCGCTCGATCTGGTTGACGCGTATCCCGGCGCGATTGATGCTCCTGCGCCGGTCGATCGTGACGACGCTCCGCCGGAGGATGCGAGGCAGGTAACGGTCGAGTTTTCCTACCCGGTCAATATGGATTATGTAGTCGACTACCTTGCAGTGCATGCCGCGCGGACCGGTGAAGAGCTTTCCTTTTCCGCCCGCCGTCCGGAGAACATGGCAGACCAAGAGAACCGAAGGCAACGCACAATGGTTCTGGAGCTTGACCGTGAGCCACCGGAGAACAGCTCGATCGATGTAACGCTTGCGGAGGGCGCGCGTTCGGAACCGGAGTACCGTGGTCGGGATGAGGCGGTTACCAGATCGTTTCATACGCTGAAGCCGTTTGCGTATGACTCGCATCGGGTATTCTCCTACGCTCGTGCCGGACAGATACAGGACGATGCTACGTCGGTGTTGCTGAGGTTCACCCATGCTCCGACCGATCAGAACTGGAACGCGGTGCTCAATGTCGACCTACCGGTCGACGACTTGTCGAACTATATCAGCCGGTACGGGAGCGTTATCCGCTTCGATAATCTGCCGGCGGAGTATGAATCGACCTATACAATCGAGATTCTCTCGGATCTCGAGGATGTACACGGGCGAACCCTCGCGGATGCGGATGCCGAGATCGAGGCAGGCGCACCGATCGACGAGGTCACGATAGAAGTACCTGAAGCGCTCAGCTACTTCTACACCCGTAACCGCGGGAGCCGGATGCTCGAGGCGCAGTTCCCGCCGCGCATCGTCTTCGAGCTGCAGAACCCCGATCCGGGGGTATGGCGGGTAGACGAAACCGACGATCCGTTCAGTGGGTTTTCGCCGGATACGCTCGAGCCTTATGACCTGGACCATATCGAGCGGAATCGAAAGCACTATGAAGAGGTAGATCTCGGTGATTACGTGAACGAGGACGGATACGGGTTCGTCGGAGTCTCGTGGAACTTCGCGGACCGCCTTGAAGATGGCTCTCCCGATCCGGACCGGCAGGTCGATCTACAACTGCAGGTAACGGATCTCGGCGTAACCACCCGTTATGCACACAACACGGTTCTTACGTGGGTGCACTCCCTTGAAACCGGGGAACCGGTTGCCGGTGCGGACGTAGAGTTGCTGCACGAGGATCGCACAGGGGAGCGCTGGAACGCGGTTACCGGCGAAGACGGGCTTGCCGCGATCGAGCTTGAACCGGGGGAGTATGCCCGCTACTTAACCGATCACCGGGGCTGGGATGCGCTGGAACTCGATATCCGCTACGGGCGCGACCGGGTGCGATACCGGCCGGACAACGATCATAACGTGTTCCGTGCCGGTGTGCGCAACACCCGGCGTCCTGGAGATGCCGAAGATAGTCAGGCAGTGCCCTACCTGTTTACCGACCGCGAGCTGTATCGGCCGGGTGAGACGGTTACCTGGCGACTAATCGATCAGGACTTGCGGCTCGGAGAATACGAGCCGTATGAGGGCTCCTTTGAAGTCTCCGCGGCGCAACTCGGCCGTAGGGGAGAAGAGTTCTGGAGTGAGGAGGGTGCAACGAGCGCGACCGGCGGCGCTTATGGCACGATCGAGCTCCCGGACGATCTCGAGCCGGGGGATTACGTCATAGAGTACGACCGGCCGGGGGTAAGCGGTCCTTACCGGGTTCATTTTCAGGTTGCGTACTTCGAGCGTGCGGCGTTTGAAGTGGGTGTAAGCTCACCGCCGGAGACGCTGTATCGCGGGGACACGATGAGCTTCGGAGTATCCGCCGAGTTTCTTGCCGGCGGCGCGGTAGCAGGCGGCGACCTGCACTATGTATGGTTCCGCTCTCCCCGATCGTTCTCCCCGGAGGGACGTACATGGACGGATTATTCGTTCGGGCCACGGAGCACGGGGTCCTCACAGGTAGTCGATGAGGGGAGAAGTTCGCTTGACGGTTCGGGACGGGCGACGGTTTCGCTCGGTGCCGCAGACGACGGCGTAGCGGGAGCAACCCATGAGTATGAGCTCGAGGCACGGGTCCAGGACGAGGCACGCCAGGAGCTTGCGGCAAGCGAAAGCGTGCTCGTCCATCCTGCGGAGTTCTATCTTGGTACACGGCTTGATGCGCGCGGCGGCGGCTGGACAACGTTCGTTGAAGCGGAGGAGGAAACGGAGCTGGAGGTGGTTCCGGTACGGCCTGACGGAAGCGTCTGGGATGGAGAAGCCGCGGTCACGGTTGAGTGGATTGAGCGTTCGCGAGAGCGCACCCAACAACGCGGTCCCGCAGGAAGAGTGATCACCCGGTTTGAAACGGTCGAAGAGGTCGTTGCCGAAGAGGACGTGACCTTACAGGCGGGCGAGGCACGGTATGCGACATTCGTCCCCGAGACAAGCGGTAGTTATTCCGTGCGGGTAACGGGAAAGGATCCGGACGGTGGAACCGCGGTAACCGAACAGCGCTTCTTCGCAACCGGATCTCACTGGGTCGGAAGGCTCTCCGGCAGCCCTGATGAGATAGAAATGGAACCCGACCGTAGTAGCTATGAGGTCGGTGACACCGCTGAGATAGTGGTGCAGGCGCCGGTCCCGGACGGCGAATACCTTTTGACAATCGAACGGGAAGGCATACTCGACTACGACACGGTGGAGATAGAAGGCTCGGCGGG
The DNA here is from genome assembly GCA_003554375.1 of Spirochaetaceae bacterium. GTDB lineage: Bacteria > Spirochaetota > Spirochaetia > DSM-27196 > SKKC01 > PWGF01. The sequence goes on along the minus strand of PWGF01000213.1, from coordinate 6,701 downwards.
GCTTATCGAGATTCCGGTAACGGAGGAGCACGTTCCCGTTGTATACGTGGCGCTTTCCGGAAACACCGAGCGCGAAGAACCGCCCGAGTCATACTTCGAGCCCGATCTCGGCAAGCCGGAAGGCCTGTTCGGTATTGCGGAGCTTGCGGTTAACCCTTCGCCCTATGAGCTGCACGTCGATATTGACCCGGACAGAGAGACGTACCGGCCCGGAAGCGACGGTGTTGTGGGTGTGGTGGTGACCAGTGCCGGGGAGCCGGTGGAAAACGCCGAAGTCACCCTTGTTGCGGTGGATAGAGGCGTGTTGGACCTTGTGGGGTACCATATACCTGATCCGCTTGCGCGCTTTTACGACTCCTCGCATTTCCCGCTGGCAGTACGGGGCGCTGACTCCCGCGGTAGGCTTATCGATCCGGTAACCTATGACATTGACGATCTACGCGGTGGCGGCGGCGGGAAGGTTGCCGAGGCCGCGTCCGCCATGGAAGTGGATATGGAGGATCGAGAAGACTTCCGGCCGCTTGCGCTTTTTGAACCTGAGCTCCGAACCGATAGCGACGGGTATGCGGAGACGGAGTTCAACTGGCCCGATACCCTGACAACATACCGGATAACCGCCGTAGCCATGGAGAAGGACCGCTTCGGGCTCCAGGAGCACGAGGTTTCGGTAGAGAATCCGCTCACGGTTCGCGATACCGTACCACAGCGTCTCCGTGTACGGGATACCGCTTCCGCGGGCGTACTATTGACGAACCAGACCGAAGAGGCGGTCACGGTAGCTCTTGAGCTCGAGGTGGACGATGAGATGCATGAGGCAACCGTTGACGGGCCCCGTATTGTAGAGGTGGCTCCGAACGAAACGCGGGAGGAGCGGTTTGACCTCGCGTTTGAAGAACCGGGTACGGTAGAGCTTGTCTTCACGGTGCGAAGCGGCGTCTTGAACGAGCGGCTTCACGCTGAGGTGCCGGTAGGGGAAGACCCGACACGGGAGGCGTTCACGGTTGCGGGGAATGTCGCGGAGGAGGGTCCGGAAGCCGAAGGCATAATGCTTCCGGAGACAATTCTCCCGGGTAGCGGGCAACTGGAGCTGCGCTTCACTGCAATAGAGAGTGATTACCTGCGCCGGCCGTTCCACCGATGGCTGGATGTAGATGACGACCGTTCGCTCGAGATGCTTGTGTATCGTAGTGCGCCCTATGCGCTCTTCGGCGATGATCTTGGATATATACTCTCGGAAGAACGGGTCGGTGTTTCTCGTGACCGGACTGCGTGGCTATTTGAACGGCTCGGCGCGTTCCAGCACAGTGACGGCGGGTTTACGAGTTGGAGGCACCTGACCGACAGCGTTGACGATTCGCGACCGCGCTCAACGCTTCTTGGTGCCGAGGCGGCGCTGTGGCTGCGTGAGTCGGACGAGTTCGACCACCGCGATGTAGCGGAAGCAGTAAGCTATGATGAGCTGGAGAACCGTCTCCGTTCGCTGACGCTGGACGAAGATGCAGCGCCGTTTGAGCGGGCTTGGGCGCTGTTGTTGCTTTCACGGGTTGCACCGGATGCGCGGTACACGATGCCCCAGGAGGAGGTTCAGGGAATCGGCGACGCCCTTGGCGTCGGAGGATACGCAATCGGGGCGGTGGCGGCAGAGATGCTCGACAATCGGGATATGGCGGAGAGCTTGTTCGAGTCGGTTGCCAACATGGTGCAGGTCGGGACGCGAAGTGTCGACTTTGTCGAAACATACGAAGCCCGTTCCTATTTCGATTCAACAGTCGTGCGGTCTGCTGCGGTGTACAAGGCGTACCGTGACCTGGCACCGGACTCAATCGTGCCGGCGCGTCTCCTGTCAGTGATGGGACAGGCGGTGAGCGAAAGCCATTGGACCTCATCCATGGATGTATTATGGGCGGCAAAAGCGGTTGCCACCGCTATAGCGGATGTGGACGCGGCCGACACGGCAACGGTTTCGGCTCGGCTCGCCGAACATGAGCTGTTTGAGGGAGAGCTGGAGGCGCTGCACGAGGCCCCGGTCGGAGAGCAATACGGACTGGATGACGAGCCGCTCTCCGAGTTGGATCGGGGATATTTGTATCCTTTGGACTTCGAGACGGACGGAGAACCGCCGGTGTTCTACGCGGCAACCCTCTCATATGCGCTGCCGAACGAGGTTGTCTCCGGCCGGGATGAAGGGTTCAGCGTCTACCGAACGGTAGAGGATCTGGACGGTAATGAAGTGTCGTTCGAGGAGCTTAAGGCGGGGGAGACGTATAGAATCACTGCTACGGTCGGAGCGGACCGGAACCGTTTCGGCTCGTTCCTGCGGGTGCCTGTTCCGTCGGGAATGGAGATCCTCGATGGCTCGCTCGACACCACGAGCTCATACGATGAAGCAGGCGGCGTTACCGGGCATGAGTGGACACGGGAAACCGAGTACGGGGACGAGGCCACATACATAGCAGAAGGCTTCGTTCATTTCCGTCCCGGAGCGTGGAGGTTCTATTGGCTGGAGCCGGAGCAGCGGATCTATCCCGGTGAAGTCACCTATTACTTCCCGCACCTCTATCCGGGAAGCCGCACGGTAAGCTTCCTTGCGCGTGCGGTGACGCCTGGTGTGTATCCGGTACCGCCTGCTCACATTGAGGTCGAGGGTGAGGAAGAGGTATTCGGAAGAAGTGACGGTGAGCTCGGTGTAATTGAGTAGTGACGATGGGTATGTGCCGGAAAAGCGTGATCTGGATACTCGGGGTGCTCATGGGGATAGTCGCCGTGTTCGCCGTGCTTCGGGCAACGCCTTTTCCGGCGCTCGAACGGTATGTGAGAGGTCCACGCACGGTGGAGCTGTTTGACCGCGGCAATCAGCGAATCGGCTTCCTGCATGGGGAAGAAGGGACCCGTCGTTATACGGTTGCATTGGAAGATATCCCCGAGGAGGTGATCGAGACGCTGCTTGCCGCGGAGGATAGGCGGTTCTTCTTCCATCCGGGCGTTGATCCGTTGGCAGTGGCCCGGTCAGTGCATCAGAACATTCGGGCGGGGAAGGTGGTTTCCGGAGCCTCGACAGTAACCATGCAGCTTGCAAGGATAGTCTCTCCGCACGGCGGTGGTTTCCGGGGCAAGCTTATGGAAACATGGAATGCCGTGCGACTGGAAACGCGGTATTCCAAGAGTGAGCTGCTGGAGCTGTACGTAAACGGCTTGCCCTTTGGGAGTAACGTCGAGGGCATCGAATCGGCGTCGCGCCTGTTCTTCGGAGTTCCGGTTAGCCGGCTGGAAGAGGAGGAAGCGCTCCTCCTTTCGGTCATTCCACGCCGGCCACAATACTACCATCCTCACCGGAATCCTGAGCAGCTCGTTGCCGCGGCGCTCGTAACGGCCGAGGCAGCGGGAATAGAAACGGACCGTGAGCAACTTACGGGCGCGCTCGATCGAGGCAGGGAGCGAGCGGAAGCGTACCGGCGCCTGGAGTCACGGACTCAGCGGATTGCGCCCCATTTCCGTCTTGAGGTTGCCGAGGCATTGCCTGCGGAAACGCGCAGCAGCGGTGGACGCGTGCAAACGACACTGGATCTGGGTATGCAACGGGAGCTGGAACAGGAGCTCCGGGCGGCATTTCAACTGGCGGAGTTCAGTCGTATTCGAAACGGCGGTGCCGTTGCGGTAGATCACCGGCGTGGAGAGGTGCGCGCATACGTCGGGAGTGTCGATTACTACGACACCGAACACGGGGGAATGATCAACACCGTCCGCACTCGACGGCATTCGGGGTCCACGCTCAAGCCTTTTCTCTATGCGTTGGCGCTCAAAGAGGACTACACCGCTTCGACCATATTGCCGGATCTCCCGCAGGTGTTTGGTGGCGAGGAAGCGTATATGCCGCGAAACTTCTCCGGGCGATACGCGGGACCGGTGCGCCTCAGAACCGCACTGGCATCAAGCTTGAATGTGCCCGCGGTATACACGGCAATGCAGCTGGGCGTTTCGGAATTCTCCGATCTTCTGAGCGATCTAGGGTTCAGCGATGTGGATTCGCAACGTCACGTCGTGGGACCGGGTATTGCCGTCGGGAACATGGAAATACGGCTTCTTGACCTTGTCCGGGCGTTTACCGTGTTTCCCAACGACGGCGAGCTTATTCCGTTTGCTGTGCTCACCGACGAGGAGACGGAAGGCTCTGCGCCGACCGAAGGCTCCGAGCAGACCGAAGGCTCTGCGCGGACGGAAGGCCCGGAGCGGGTCTTCTCGCGCGCGACGGCGCAGATCATCCGCGATATACTCAGTGATAAAGCGGAGCGGGCGCTGGGGTTCGGCCGCCGTTCGGCGCTGGATACCGATTTTCCCACAATCGCGAAGACCGGCACCGGCGATCAATTCTCCGACATCTGGGCGGTTGCGTCCGATCCGGACTTAACGGTTGGGGTCTGGATGGGAAATGTCGACGGATCGACGGTAATTGGCAGCCCGGGAAGCTCTTTTCCGGCCCGCGCGGCAATTGGGTTCTTATCGAGCTTTCATGATCCGGAGAGCAGCTTCCCTCCGCTCGACGACGTGCATACGGTTCAGATTTCGCCGGTTTCGGGCATGAAGTATGACCCGCCGCAGGGCGGCAGCATTCGTGAACTGTTTCCGAAGGGTGAATATCCCCCTCGGGATACGTGGCATACGGCGCCCGGCGGGCCGGTCCGTTATCCGGTTGAGTATCAGGCATGGGCCAAGGCACGCGGCCTCGGTGTATCCGAAGGCGAAGATGGTTCCGGCATTGCAGATGATTCCGCCGGCAGGGAGAGTCTTGGCGGCGTGGACGGTTCCGGGGGAGGGGAAGGGGGCTACGCTGCGGCCGGGGCCGGCGGCAGCGACGAGTCCCGCGCGAGCGGGACGGTGCTGGAGCCGGCGGCGCCCGAGCCGGGGGATTTGGAGCAGACGGATCTGGAGCCGGCAAGCTCGGTGACGATTACCCGTCCCAACGATGGAGCGCAGTTTTATCGCTCTCCTCGGCTGGACGAGGGTGAACAGCGGGTGCCGGCGGAGGTCATTAGCGACGGCGAGGAGCCGATCCAGCTCTTCTGGAACGGCTCTCTCATTGCCGAGGGGCGGCCACCATTGCATGTGCGCGTTCCGCTTACTCGGGGCACCCACGAGTTGGTGGCCGTAGCGGGGCCGGTGAGAGACACGGTATCGTTCCGGGTCGGCTCCGATCGGTCGGTACGGTGAACAGCGCGGGAGATCAGTCACTCTCGAGAAGTGGATCGTACTCGCGTGCCTGCTGGTAATCGGAGCGGGCGCGATCGGTGTAACCCAAGGCTTCGGCAGCCCGTGCTCGCTCCCAGAGCAGGTGACCGGAGACGGGGTTATCGGTGAGCAGAGCATCCGCTACTTCATATGCCGCTTGGGGTTGGCCTGCGTTGTTGTAGGCGGCGGCTATCCAGGGCGCGTAGCGTATCACGCTCAGCGAGAGTCCGTACTGTCGGGCCTGTTCGTATGCTTCCACTGCGTCGCGATAGCGGCCGAGGTCGTACAGGTTTAGTCCGAGAGCGAACCAGAGGTGTGCCGCGGACCTGTCACGGGAGAGGCGTTCCCGTAGACGGTCGGCCGTACGCTCGCGATTGGCTTTGAAATCGTGGTCGGCTCCGAGTAACGACGCCACAGTATCCTGCTGTTCGGGGCGATAGACGGGAATGTAGCGATTACTGAATGGACGCCAGACCTCGTAGAATTCTTCGGTGGTAAGGTGAATGTCGTCACCTCGGAGGGGATCCGCGGCGTACAGCCGGCCGGATTCCCGGTCATAACCCCGAACCACTCGGTAGTGACCGATGCGTTCGTCATGTGCGTCGATGAGTTGTTGGACGATCACTGGTATCCCTTCGGCCACGAGTGCTTGCACAAGCTCCACGGTTCCGCCGTGTTGAATGTGTGCACGGAGCCCCTCGTCCTGCAGGACACGAACGATGCGCTCCGGTGGGCCCCGTTTTGCGCGCTCATCGGGGCGAATCCGGGGGCGAAGCTCCTGTTGTGATCGGTCGATGTCCCAACGGCTCAGCGCAATGGAGGTGGCTGCGGCCGAGCAGTTGTTGCGCTCCTGATATAGCTGCGGAAGGCCGGTAATGTAGTGGGATTGGGGCGGAGCGGGCCGGGAATCGTGCTGATCTCCCCGGGATTCGGAGTGACCGGCCCGGGAAGCGTGCTCAGTGGCCTTCGAATTCGACTGAGCGACGCCCTTCAGGTCGTGGCCTCTCTTGTCCTCGGGGCGTTCGCTGTCGACGGTTACGGCTTCGTTGCCGGTTGTACCGTGCTCCGTAACTGTTGAGGTCGCTTCCCGGCCGGCGGTTTGCTCAAGGTTTCCAGCCTCGTCTTGGCTACAGGAGGATAGCAACAGGCCGATAGGTGAGAGGATCATGACGGTTAGGAGCAGAGGTGCGAACAAAGGGGCGGATGAACCCGTAGTCGAGCGGTCGGTTCGGGAGTTGCATGAAGAGTTGTGTGCGCAAGTAGCCCGGTAAGGGAAGCCGGACAGCTTATTGAGAAATCGCCGCATGACAAGACCCCGTGAGAAAGCTGAGTTCCCTCTCTACACTATCTCAGAGAAACAAGCGTATCGGTGCCAATGACGACGGTCAAATGGGCATGTGTTCCACGTGGCGGCGGAGCGCCGTGCTACAGCGGCTTACACAGCAGCTCCTTCACGCGCAGATCGAAGAAGTTCACCG
>PWGF01000112.1 GCA_003554375.1 Spirochaetaceae bacterium | reverse complement strand
GACGCGGCGCCGCCCTGATTTTCCTTATCGCTATTGTCAGAATATATCAGATTTCGGATATTAGTGCATACAGAATTATATGAGTGCCGGCCGGACGCGCCGGCCCCACGTTCTGCATCCTTCATGCGTGAACAGGAGGAACGCACCATATGAGAGTACTGATACTCTTCTACTCGATGTACGGGCACATCTACCGGATGGCACAGGCCGTTGCGGAAGGAGCGCGAGAAGCCGGTGCCGAGGTCGACCTTAAGCAGGTGCCGGAGACGCTTTCGGACGATCTTGTCGCACAGCTCGGGGCGAAGGATTTCAAGGAGTCAATAAAGGACATCCCGTTGGCCGAGCCGACCGACCTTGCCGGCTACGACGCAGTGATCGTCGGCGCGCCCACCCGCTTCGGCAACATGTGTGCGCAGATGCGAGCGTTCTGGGATGCTACCGGCGCTCAGTGGCAACAGGGTGAGCTCGTCGGCAAAGTGGGTAGCGTCTTCACGTCCACCGCCACCCAACACGGCGGGCAGGAGACAACCATCCTAACTACCCAGATAACGCTTCTACACCAAGGCTTTGTTGTCGTGGGCCTGCCGTACGCCTTCAGCGGGCTTCTGGAGATGGGCGAGGTAACCGGTGGCAGCCCCTACGGCGCCTCTACCATGACTGACGGTGACGGCAGCCGCATGCCGAGTGAGAACGAGCTGGCGGGTGCCCAGTTCCAGGGACGCCACGTAGCTCAGATTGCCTCCAAGATGGCCGGCTGAAACAGCCTCCAGGCATGCCGAAACACACAGTGCTACGGGCCGGGCGGAAACTACAGCGTCCGGCTCGCCTACGCCTAGGGCAAACGGAGTCCGGCCAGTACGGTTCCGCGGCGGCAGCGAAAAGCCGCAGAAGCTAGTACTCCGCCTCACTACACCACCACGCCCCCGGCACGCCTCCAAGACCGGGCACCGGACGCCGCGCTTGTGGGCGCGTTGTCCAACTGCGCGGGCCCTCTGTCGGCTCGCTTGCCAAGCTTACACGAAGCGCCGTATGATGGCCTCGGGGTATTACTGTGCAATCTGGTATCTACAGCTCCGACAGCGCCGAACGTCTAGCTCACCTCTGTCGTTCGCTCGACCGAGCAACTGTCCAAAACCGCCTACTGTCCGTGCCGGATCGAGATCTTGCCATAGCAGTGGATGCGCTTCAGCCCGCTGACCAAAGGCTCATACTCGGGCTCCTCTCGCCGGCCAAGTCCGCGCGCGTCAGGGACGAGCAACGGAGAGCTACGTACAGGCGGCTGAGCTCTCGCACCATTGACTCGCGGATCGATCTCGTAACCGACACCGTCGCGAGTACTGAGCCGTCAGGAAGGACGAGCTATCATCGAGGCCACCTCCGCCCGTTCCGGAAGCCGCCCCACTCACGCACGTTCTAGCTCCACGGCCGGCCACGTCCACGGGCAGCACCTCCTAACTCCACGGCCGGGCAACCTTCACAGCTCAGCAACTTTCACAGCCCCCGCCGCTTCTCGAAAAGAGGCTGCCGCCGCCTTCGAAGACTCACACCGCTTGCCTGCGAGCTCTCACCGGGAGCTCTCACGGGCTTTCCGCAGCCTGCTCCAGAAGCGGTCGACGATATGATTCAACTTCCTCGTGGATCTCCTCCAGCTGTGCCATCAGCTGGTCCACTACGTGCTGCTTCGGATCTACGCCTTCCGGGGCGCCCGCGCGGTGGTACGCCCGAAATGACGGAGCATCAATAAGCTCTCCCACCTTGTAGACGAGAACGTCCTCGTTGGTCCAGTCTTCCCTCATCTTCCCGGAAGGGTTGACGTGGAGCAGATTTCCGCCTATTCCCACCGGGCAAACCCAGTCAAAGCGCTTCATGTAGCTGTCAATCTGTGCGATACCGCGCTTCGACTCCGGCACTCCCGGACGGTACCGCGTACCCGCAGGGAAGACGAGCACGAGATACCCTTGGTTCTTGCAGCGAACGAGCTCGTGCAGTGCCGCCCGGTTTATCTCAGAGCTCCGCCGCCGCTCCCGTGCGTACACCTCGGGATCCTCGATGGCCTCCAAGCCCCGGGCCGGGTAGATCACGATCCGGGTATACCCGTCGGTGAACGCACGGACGAACGGGTCTTCCTCATTCAGCTTCATGGCTGCCATAGCCACGATGCTGTCTGCAACCTTCTCACCGTCCGCCCCCTGCTGTCTCAACAATTAGAAAAGGTTCGGCAGGTCGAAGTTGCTGTAGTGTTCCATTGTAATAAGGCAACTCTCACCGCGCTGCGCGCGTTCGTACGCCTCCTGAAGATTCCGAAACCCCAAGAGCGTGCTGCCCGGCAACATCAGATCCGCCAGTACCTCCTCTACGAGGGCCCGATTCACCTTGTTGCCTTCCTGGAAGACGGACTCCGAGGTCACCCGCTCTTGAGAGCGCATATTCTCCAGAAAACGGGGCGCGAGGTGCCCGTATCGTTGCATTACCGTCAGCTGTCCTTTGTGACTCACAATAGCTAGATGGTAGGCACAGAAGCTCCACCGGGTCAAGAACCCGCGGTTGCCGGGGCAGGGCAAACGCATTTGACGTCTGCCGGCGAAAGAACGACGGCGATCGGTTCTCTGTATGAGCGTCATATCCCGCTTGAAGTTGACCAGCACGGTCAAGGGCGCCGCCGGACCGGCTCCCCAGCGCCGCCGCGCAACCTGTCTGGGCCAAATGCGTTTGCCCCGGTTGCCGGGGTGCCGGCCTCCGTGATTATTCACCCGAGGCAGCCGCCTGAGCTTCCTCCACGAAGGTACGCAGGATAAGTGGGTTCAGGTCCGCCGCAATGCTACAACCGGGTGTCAGGAAGAAACGCTCGCGACCACCATCCGCCAAGGCCGATCGGACGCATCTGCGGATGTGGGCCGGCGTGTGGTTCTTGAAGGCGTTCTGATCTACACCGCACATCACACATCCGTTGAACGCTTCCTTCATCGAAGCGAGCGGTGGATTGTTCGCACCACGGTCCTGATAGCTCAACACCGGCGCCGCGGTATCCGTGACCAGGTCTACGAAGACGTTCTCACCGTGGGCGTGAAGCGTGGTGAACGGAGCGCGCTCCGCAACGGCTTCTACGATCCGCTCAGCGTACGGCATCACAAGCTCCTCCGCTTGCTCCCGAGTGAGAAGCTCTTCGGTCGCTCCCACCGAGAGGAAGATGCCGGCGGCGCCCCGGTCGACGCTTGCGATCGCGTAGTCCACCAGGTTGGCCGTCATGACCTCCAGCGCCCCTTTCAGCGCGGCGAGCTCCGTGTCCATGAGATGGTAGAGGTGCTCTCCGGCCAGGCCACGCCGCAGCCACTGCCACGGATCGAACATCGTATCCAGAAAGTAGGCTCGCCCCTCGAGCTCATGCGCCGCCACGTCGATCGCCGCCAGCTGTTCCGCCCACGGACTGTCGGTCACGTCGAAGCGCTCCATGGCCCGTAGATCTCCCGCTGTGGAGATCTCATCGCGTGCAGGGGGAAACGGGTAGTAGTAGTCGTTCATGAGCTTGAGGAAATCCAGGTCGTACTGTCGAAAGAACTCCAGCGAGATCTCCGCGACCCGAGTTCCCGGCGCGTGCTGAACCCCAAAGTGATACCACGCGGAAACAGCCGGCCGGTCGACCGTAGATCCTGCCAACGTTGCGTCAACTCGTTCGATCTTGTCCATGCTTCGAGCTTACGCTCCCAGCCGCCGCCGGTCAACGCGTGCGCTGAGATACCCCTCCGGCGGCACCACGCAGTCCATGGGCCGGCACTCAGAAGAGCCCGATCCGCAGCCCAAACGACATCCTGGCTTCGATGGCCGGCTCAACGTCCGAAGGCACAAACCAGACTTCCGGCTCGGTATAGAGGGAGTACGAGTTGAATACGTCCCACCCCTCGATGTCGATTCGCGGAAACTCGAACTGAGCTAGAACTGCGCTGAGCACAACGCCCGGCGCGTCGCTGGCCTCCATCTGATCGGGATTATCCAGCAGGATATAGCTGAAGTTCGCTCCGAGGGCGAGGTTGGCCGATAGGAACTCCCAGTCCGGCCCGAAGAAGGTGCTGAACGGAATGCTCGCGACATTTGCAAGGAGCTTTCCACCGATGACCTGCCCGGAGAACCGCTGTCCCTCCGGCGTCCGCCCGTACTGCGCTTGGAGCCGCACGTTGTCGTCAAAGAACGTGAAGCCGACCCCCGCATCAAGGTAGGGGATCCCCATGGCATTCGCATCCACGTACATTCCCTGGATGAACGCCGGAACCGAGTAACCGGCCTTCCCGCCCGGCCGCAACGCAGCTTCTACGCGCTGGAGTCCGTGATCGTCGCTCGCGGTGCCGAGCGCTTCCAAGGTGGTGTTGAGGACGTCACCCTCGGCGGGGCTCCGCATCGTCACCTGGGGCGGAGTACGGTCCACCGTGAGCATACTCCGCGTGTAGGCCCGCTCGCCGTTGTCGAACTCGGCCCGGATCAGCACGCTTACCGCCCCTTCTTCCATCTCGTGCGTCGGCAGGCGATAGCGCCACTCATCGCCGCCACGCGCCGAGTCAAACGTTACCCCGTCGTCCAGGCTGACGGCTACCTCCGATACTTCCGGCGCCTCTCCGTCTCCGCCATCGCCGCCGGCACCCGGCACAGAGTACTCGGCCGTTCCCCTGAGCCACGGGCGCTCCGCTATGAAGTCGCCCACATTGTGGCTCTCTATTCGGACGTTCGGACCTGCCTCCTGGTAGTTAAACCTCCGCCGCTCGCTCTCAACGCGCTCGTCGTCCGCGGTGTCCACCGCGGCATGCACCTCGCGCACTGTTTCCCCGCCTCCGGACCCGCCGAGCTCGTCCGCGGAGAGCTCATACCGGAAATAGCCGAGCTCGTCTACCGAGACGCCGTCGACGAAGCTGTCGTCTACATAGAGCTGTACGCTCCTCACCTCGAACGGCGAGGTGACGCGCCCTTGAACGGGGATTGTCCCGTAGTGAGTGGCCCCCTGCACGGGCATCAGAAGCGACACGCTCGTGGTCTCCGCTTCATCCTGTACGTGGATGCTTCGGGAGACGCTTCGCGTATTCCCTGCTTCGTCAGTAGCCTCGACGCTGGCTTTGTACCATCCCGGCTCCAACTCCGAGATGTCCACGTCCTCCTGGAGCACTAGGCCGCGTCCCAGCTCGCGCTCCATCCCGTTCCCCTCGGTGCCGACCGGCTCAACCGACAGCTTCACCGAGCGGAGGCGCCGGTTGTCCTCCACGCGACCGCTCAGCGGAAGCGTATCCGCAACCGCGCTGGCATTCTCCGGATCGGCGAGCGTGATTTCCGGTGGCGTGTTGTCGATATTGATCAAGCTGAAATACCGTCCCTTGATACCAAGGCCGTCAACCACCTCGATCTCGATCGGATAGGTCCCGTCCGGGAATACCTGCGTGTCCAACTCATATCGCCATTCGTCGGTGCCGTCGACGCTCTGATACGTGTTTCCGTGATCGAACGAAACCCGGACCTCCGCGACCTCGTTTTCATCGTACGCGGTCCCCCGAAGCTCCACGGTACCGCGGTGCATCTCCTCCACGTGGGGCGCTTCCATGTCGATAATCGGCTCTCGCAAGCTGACGTGGAAGGTGCTCGTCACCACCTCGCTCGGAACGCCGTTCTCGTTGACCGCATACACTTCAATCCGCTGGTCATTGTCTACAAGCTCATCCAGCGAAACGTCGATGTCGAAGTTGTTTGCCCCCGGCAACCGGCGAAACTCCGGCGGCTCCTCGTTGGGCCCGTCCCGTTCGCCCTGGGCGGCGTCGTCGCCGTCGTCGGTCGGCTCGTCGGCCCCGTCGGCCTGGTCGTCGCCTTCCTGGGGCCGCCCGTTGCCCTCTTCGTCCTCGCCCGGCTCCGGGTCCGAGTCTGGGTCCGGAGCCGGCTCGGGGTCCGGGTCGTCCGGTCTCCCGCGCGCACGCCCATCGACGTCGTGCTTATCCGGAATGACGATCCGGTAGTAGAGCTCCGCTACGCCGCTGTCGTCGAAGGCGGTCCCCGAGACCCGGAAATCCGAGGTGACGATCGCGTCCTCCTCGGGCGTCTGAATCTCCACCTCCGGCATGTCGAGCGAAAGATCCACCGGGATCTCCGCCTCGAGCTCCGCGACGTTCCGTGCCGCGTCCTCCGCCCGGAAAAGCGCGCGCTCCCCCCGGCGCTCGAGCGCCGAAAAGTCGATCTCCACCGAGAACGTATCTCGTGCCGGAAGCGACTCCCAGCTCTCAGCGCCGTCAACGCTATACTCGACGCTCGTTATCGGGCTTCCCGAATCGATCCGGCCGAACACCTCATTAGTTCCCGCCGTTACCGTGCCGGCGGGTGGCGTGACCGGCCGCACTTCCGGGGCCACCGGATCGAAGTTCACCGGGAGCCACGCCTCCTTTACCGCTCCCAACGCGCCTTCCACCCGTACGAAGATGTCGCGCGCCCCTGGCTCGGTTATCAGGTCGAGCATGGCCTCCTCGGAGAACCGTCCGCCGTCGTCGAGCGCCAACGCGCGACGCCGCCCTTCGTACCCCACTCGGTAGCTCACTTCCGGCTCCGCCACCGGATCGCTCGCGCGCCCGGTGAGCTCGACGAGCTCGTTGAAATACCCGCCGGCCGGCGATTCGTCCAGCCATAGCTCCGGATCGTCCAGCCTGACGACCGCGTGATACGGTCCATCCCGGTACTCCATGCCATCCACGGTTGTGATGACGAGCTCGAACGGCCCGGCCATTCCCGACTCCTCCGGTACGAGCTCGATGCGGCGCCCATCGGCGCTCACGGAAACCAGATCGCTCGGCGTAAGCTCCGGTCCGGCATCGCCGTCGCCGCCTCCTCCGCCGTCGTCGCCGCTGTCCTCGCCGCCGTCGCCACCGTCGTTCTCGACCCCGCCATCCCGATCGCCGGCCGCCGGATCCTCGTAGGCAAGCTCCACGCGCGCTACGGGGCGCCCGCGGAAGACCCCGCCGATGGACTCCGGCCCGTCGAAGCGGAGCGTCCGCGCACGGCGCGGATCGGGATCGCTGAACTCATGCTCCTCCCACGACAATCCGGTGCTTGCGCCCAACCCCGCTTCCTCGGCCGCGGGCGACCGCAGAACACGACCCACGTCTCCCAACTCTGCTTCCGGCCGCGGCTCGAGGAGCGTGATGTCGCCGGGATCTGCCGGCGGCTCTCCCTCGCTCAGCACGAAGAAGCGCCCCTCGTGCGCATCCAGCACGTCTCCGTCCTCGTCAAGCGCGGCAACGCTCAGCGCGTACTCTCCATACGCCAACCCGCGCGGAAGCCGCAAGCTGAAGCTCCAGCGATCCTCACGCTCTTCCACGCTTCGCAGCCGCGAGGAGCCCACTTCCTCTCCATCTACGCGCAGCACCAGATCGTCCGGCTCCTCCGCCGCCGTCACCGTACCCGCGAGCTCCGGCCGTTCTCCCGGCTCGAGTGAGAAGCCCTGGCGATACGGTTGGCCGTCTTCTTCGTCCCCGATGCGATCGATCGTCACCGAGGTAGGCCGGTCAGCGGTATCCACTGCAAACCGCACCGTCCCCCACTCGATCTCCAACCCGTTGGCGGTGTACGCGGTGAGCTCCGCCGAGTCCGCAATCCCGGTCCGGCGCGCGTGAATAGCGAAGAATGGGCCGTCCTGCTCCAGGCGGACCTCCGCAGGCTCCGGATCGAGCTCGATGCGATCGATTCTCTCCTCCGGAGCGCCGCCTGACTCTCCTACGACGCGGCCATAGAGCGGCCGGTCGCCGAAGAGGCGTACCGTCGGCCCGTTGTCCACTTCCACGTCCTCCAGGATAATGCGCGGATCACCCTCGATCCGGCGCGTGTCGCGAACATCCAGCATCGTACGATAGGTCGAGTGCGTCCCGAAGTCGTCGACCGCGCGTACGACCACCGGAATGGCACCGTAACGGACGTCGTCCGGAATCGAGATCTCCGCCCGCGTCACCTCCGGATCATCGGTGCTCCGCGTGCGAACCCGGGCTTCCACCCAGAGCTCCCCGTCCGGCTCAGGAGTCTCCGGGCCCGCAAGCGCCTCGACGTCTTCCGCGGCTTCGGGAGCTCGCCCGAAGTATGCGGTGACGTCATCCAGATCCTTGCTATGGACATGCGCGATAAGCTGCGCCTCCGCAAGCCGGTCATACCGCTTACCCGAAACAAAGGGCCGCTCGTCCTGGGCGTCGGTGGGCTCTCCCCAAACTTCGTCGTCGTCGTAGACGAGCGAGACGATCTCCGTCCGCGGCGGCTCCGCCCGCCGATCGAAGCGCAGCCGCACCGCTTCCCCTTCGATCCCGAGCTCGTTCCGCCCACGGACTCGAAGGTCCATCGAGCCGGCGGGAGCATCCTCCAACGGAATACGGAAGCCGGGCTCCGCCGCGAGCTCCACCGGCTCTTCCTCTAGGCCTTCGACGATCACCGCCTCGGCTTGGTAGGCACCGCGCACCACGCCGTACAGCGCCGCGTTGTGGGGAAGGGTCTTGCCCGCGTCGTCTATCGCCGCAAGCGTCTCCGGGTCCGGCTCACGGAGTTCCACCACCGGCTCCGCCCGTTCCGGCTCGTTTGCCAGCCGGTAATCGAGCGTAGCCACGTTCCCGCTCACATCCTCTGCGTGAATCGGAACATCCACCCATCTCCCACTTTCCTCAGTCACATCGAGCTCAATGGACCAATAGGGGTTCCCCGGCGTCAGGGGCAGGTCCACCCCCTCGCCGCCCCACTCGTACCACAGACGCTCGATGCCCACGTCGTCTCGAACCGAGCCGGCAATATGGACGGTCCCGTACGCCGGCGACTCCGCCTCCGGCTCGATGACCTCGAGCGCCGGCGCCTCGTTGTTGACGAAAAAGAGGAACGGGATCTCGTGCTGCGCCCCCGTGGTATTCGTGGCCCGCAACCAAAAGACGTGTGGCCCGTCCTCTAAGTCGGTGGTGCGCACGCGCGTTCCGAAGCGCTCGACCTCCTCGTCGCGATCAAAGCGCGTCCGCTCCCGCTCCCAGGTTTCGCCGCCGTCACGGCTGACCTCCACCCGGGCAATCTCGTTGTCGTCCCAAGCAATCCCCTCGAACTCCACACGGCCGCTCACGATGGCCCCGCCCTCGTGAGAGTCGATCCGGATCCGCGGCGGCTCGGTATCTAAGATGAAATCTACGCTTGTTATGTGGCCTTGCGTCCCGTCAATGTCCGTAGCGCGCGCCTCAATGGTATAGCGGCCGTCCGGCAAGGCACCGGCATCTACGAGGTCGCTCCAGTGCTCGGCGCCGTCCGCCGTGTTCCACCCACCCTCGTTGATGCGGTACTCGACCCGAGCCACGCCGTCGTCGTCCGTTGCCGAGCCCACCACGTTGATATTGGTCCGTACCACTTGGCCGGGCTCCGGGTAGACGAAGTTGACTTCCGGAAGATCGGACTCCGGATCGATTCGGATATCGAATGGCCCCTCAACGTACTCGTTCCCGGCCAGGTCGTATGCGCGCACAACGATGTTATACGTGCCCGGATCGTACTCCGAGATATCGATCTCATGCCGCCAGTTCTCGTCCCCTTCGACCTCCTGCCACGCTTCTTCGTCCGTTCCGCGTGAAAACGAAGGCATGGCCGCGACCAGAAGGAAACCCGCCGCCAGAACGGAAGCACCAAAGCGTACAAAGCTGTACTGTTTCACTTACATCTACCCCAATCGTGGATCTTATCGAGATTCGGTGAGCCCGCTTCCGCTCCGGCCCATCTGCGCCGGACCACGAGTCTCATGCGTCCTCAGGCGAATCGCACCCACTGAAATCTCCTCTCTGTGCAGAGCAGAACAATTCTCTTTTACCACTAGTTAATAACAAGTATAACGGCGGATCGGCGCCCACGCAATCGTCCCCGGATTTGGCTGGGTGCCGGATTCCCCGGTATGGAGTTTGGCACACGCCGAGTACACGGTTCGTCTCCCGGCGCTTCTAATCCTCCAGCCGCTTCAACTCCTGCGCGTACCCGTTGTCATATACCGACACGCGCTCGACTCCCTCGCGCTCGAACCGAAGGATCTCGCTTCCTTCGTGGGTCTCGTACGTCACCGTATACGTGTCGCCGTCCGTGTCGTCCTCAGCCCGTCGCTTAGAGAAGTCGTCCTTCTCACCGTTCTGCTCGATGATCATGTTGTTGTCGGTGAACTCGAAGGTCACGTTCCCGTCCGTGCCAGCCCATTTCCCCTGTATCCATTCGGGAGGATCGAGCCGAGCCATCCCAAACAAGGGACCGAAGGTATTGCAGCTCCCGAGAACTGACACTACGAATGCTGCGAAGAGTATGAGCGCGCCGAGCCCCACCACGCTTCCGTTTTTCGCCATGAACGAACCCTTTTGAGCTAATCTCTTCCTTAGGATAGTATACGGGGGTATGCGGACTGTCAAATCCGGACTCACTAAAGGCTCCATCCAACACCAGTCCCCAAACGGTCGACTTCCTCCCTAAACCGATATACCCTCCTCGTATGAAAAAGTACATTGCCGCAGGCCTAGCAATCATCGTTCTTGGAGGGGGCCTTCTGTTTCTGCTCCAACACCGAGCCGAGCAACGGACACTCCGCATCGCAACGGTTCTCAACAGTCGGGAAACGCGCGGTTTCAATGGCGCCATCGACGCCTTTGCCGAAAACAATCCCGATTTCACCTTCGAAGTGCATACACTCGACCCTGCCAACAACGCATT
Source organism: Spirochaetaceae bacterium (assembly GCA_003554375.1). Classification (GTDB taxonomy): domain Bacteria; phylum Spirochaetota; class Spirochaetia; order DSM-27196; family SKKC01; genus PWGF01. Next base: position 4,013 of record PWGF01000112.1, on the reverse strand, counting down.
CCCGAGCGACTCTCCAAGTGCCGACGTCTATCTGATATCTGAAGCTGAAGTCGCCCGGCAGCTTCCCCGCGATCTCGAGCTTGCAGAGCTTGATGGGCCCGAGTCGGAGCTTGATATCAACCTCGACAATTATTCTTCCGGTCTCCTGGGCGCGTTCGACGCGAACGCCGGCGCGGGCATTCGGATGCTTCCTATCGTGTGGTCACCGTACGGCTTTTTCGTGAATACCGAAACCTTCGCTGGCCAGGGCGTGGAGAGGCCGTCAAGCTGGACCGCGTTTACCCAAGCCGTCCCGCGAATTTCAGAACGCCCCAGTCCCACGCCGATAGGTTTCGCCGGAGAGAGCGGCGACATAGGTCGGCGGCTCGAGTGGATGCTCAATGCCAACGGTCCCGAGGCCAATGACCAACCGACCGGCGCCGAGCTGTTTGAAACCTGGACTCGCCGCGAGTTCATCCACCCCGGAAGCTCGGAGATGCGCGCGGAAGACGCGGCACGGATGCTAGAGAACGGCCGGCTGGCCATGGTTTTCGCCTCAAGCGAGTTCCGCGCCCACCTCACTAGCGACGGCCTCGACGACGTCAGTTTTTTTCCTATGCCCGTCCATCGCGCCGGCGCCCCCGACCTTGCCGCCCGAGTAGCCGGGATGGCGCTCAGCGAACGCGGCGCGCGGAAGCCCGTCGCACGAACATTTGCCGAATTCCTTGCCTCAGCGACCGCGCAGGAACTCTGGATAACCTCCACCGAGCGGCGCTTCATCCACAACACCGCAAACCTTGCCACCCGCGACCCCAACAGCGACGCGGTAACCGGAAAGCTCCTCAATCGCGCCGTGGACACCTTGTTCCTCGAGTAGGAGGGGTTGCGCCTCCCGAGTCATCAGGCTAACGTGGGGCTTTCAGACTGCACTTTGCCGCCCCGCTCCGCGAGCAATCCCGCTTCGTGGGCGGCGGGCCCAAGCAATCCTGAGGCCGTCACACCTGTGTGGCTCAACCGCTTTAGGGAACCGTGTCCTGTGCTAGGACCAGACTTCCCACCTCGCCTTCGAGGTACCTTGTCGTAACAGAAGACCAAGCACACGACATTAGCTAACTCGAACTATTCAACCTCCGGAAGCGGACGCGAAAACTCAATATCTTCCGCTAGGTAACCAACTATAGGCTCATTAGCCGTGTTAAACCCAAGATTGACTTGCTCAAAGTTTGGCGACCCACCCTGGGGCGGCTCGAGGGCAGGAACGGTCATATACTCCCAATGCCCAGTGGTAAACCCGCCTTCATCCACGCCCGGCTCATCCGCGGCGACCAGTCCGTCACCCTTGTAGTATGCAAACCTGACCGGCTCGCGACTCCCCGTTTCGGCACTGTTGTAATAGCTGATATGCGGTATTCCTTCATCGTCAAGTTCGATATCCGTCCACGTTCCGAGTGAACCCGACACATCAATATCATGTACGACCGCCGGCTGGTCATCGGTAACGTCATCAAATCGTATGTAAACAAGTCCCGAATTAAGCGAGTCCCTGGCGGCAAGATGTACACGGTCGTTGTTGTCAATGGCAAGGCTAACATCAGTTACCACATATTCGTGTTCCGACCCCAATGCTACAGGATCTTCAGTGAAGTTAAGCGGATTATCCGGATTGTCACCGTCAACACCCGCATCAGTATAGTCCAACATCAACTGTGCAGCCTGCTCGTCATAATAGGCCACCACCATTCGCTCGTCACTGGTCACTCCGATATCGAAGTAGTCGCTTGCATCCGTACTGAGTGTGTGACGCCCTGGGGCATTTGACGTATCTCCTCGCTCGATTGTCGCAATGTTTGCATCCGAGTTGTATCCATCGCCGGTGTACATAGCTGTTTCCGTGTCGACATTGTCTCCGATCTGGAATACGCGATACACCAACTCGTCGGTGCCGCCATCGTAATAAGCCGAGTACACAACTCCCGTACCGGTGTCGGAATTCCCTTCGAATGCAATTTGCGGCCGCGCAAAGCGATCAATAAGGAGTTCTTCTCCATACTCCACTGATTCAAATGTCAGTGCGTTATTGCCGGTATCCGTATAGTAGTTACCCTCATACCGGTTCCAATAGGGCTCGCCCGCTCCGGCAAACCCCCCATAGCGCCAACACGAATGGTGTCGCGCATATTCGTCATAGAGGTATGCAATTTGCCCGTCAAACGTGTTGTGAATCGATACGTGAATGTAGCGTCCATCGGCATCTCGCGCCATAGCATATTGATCCCACGCCCCGGCCATACCGCGAATTAACGGTTCGTCATGAGTCATTGTACCGTCGGCACTAAAGTGCGCACGCCGTACCTGGAGATCATCATCAGCACTCATATCGATGTAGCCGAATACCAGCTCATCCCCATCCATAATCATGTTCGGGAAGTAGCCGTTTCGTAACCCTGTAGATGTAGTCTCAAAGAAGCGAATATAGCGTTCATTCGTCAAAGTCATATTGCGCCGCACGTCTGGGTCAGGCTCTTGGTTGTATTGTCGGTCCTTATCCGAGATGTTGTTTATCGCTGGGACAGGATCCGTTTCCGTTCCGCCGATAAGCGCCAAATAGCCCGACTGTGCCGAATCATTCGTTATACCGAGCCTTGTATAGGAAGTATTGGGATTGTGCTCAGGTCCTCCTAAAGCCTGGCCTTGCAGGTTCCCGTCATCGTCAAGCCCCGCGGGATGAGAGACAGGAGATATCCGCACCCCATTGTCAACTGGGTTCAGGTTGAATCCGTGCAGCTGTATGAAGTCATCGTTGTCACCACGGATGACCGAGTACTTACCGTCCGCCGATCTCAAATTAACTTGCTTTAGTCCACCCTCCAACATTTCGGGCGTAGTAATCTCACTGATATACGGCACAATGTCGACCGACTTGCTGTCCACGGTCTCGGCGGGATCGTAGTTGTCCGGATTCGTGTCATGAATATGGAACGTGATCTCGTTGTCGAGCTGTGCCTGGTTCGCAATTTCCGCGGTATTCCAGGCAAACTCCCAGTTCAGAACATGGCCGTGCGCTTCGGTGACAAACTCGCTGCTGTTTCCATGGGCATCATTTTGGACACCGAAGGCCCATTCAGCGTTGCCGCCCGCGATGTCGTCCATCTCATGGCCGTCGGGCGCCGCCATCCCGCCGACGTCATCGTCCCATTCGGCAATCGTAAACCGTTGGCCTTCTCCTGCACCGCCGTCATATCCCGGGATCTCCACCTCAATTCGCTCGATCCGCTGATTGTCCTCGGCGCGGCCGGTGAAAACCACCTTGCCGCTGAGATCGGGATTACCCTCAGTAGTGTAGTCATTGTTGCTGTGCTCGCTGTACTGCACGTACCCAAGCAGCTCGTCCAACCCGTTGGTCACGATATTGTCCGCGTAATCAAGGACGTCCTGCTGAGTCTTGTCACCATGGCTTTCATCACTCGTCCAGATTCGTCCGAACGGTGATACCTCGATCGAGGGCGGCACGATATCCTCGTTTTCGAGATTCATGTGCAGCAATGACTGTTCGGGGATACCGTTCTCGTCTATGACGCTCACCACAAAGGAGGCCTCATTGTCTTCCACCACGTCGGGAAGCCCATTATCGTCGAAATCGGATTCATCGATGATGATCTCATAGGCCTCACCCTCGTACGCGTCATTGTCGCTACCGCTGTACAGCTCGACTAGTTCCGTCCCGTCATCGTAGTGCACCTGAAAGTGCGCTCCGGAATCGCTACCTGCGTTCTCCGCAGTGACATGGAAACGCAACCGGGAGTTGCGCACGGTGAAGCCGGTCTCCACATCGATGCTCGTCGCCTCATCGATGCGATGAATCTGCTGCTCGCTATCTCCGTCGATTTCGTTATTCCCGGTAAGGTCGGTCGCTATCGCGACCATGTTGGTCAACGGACGGTCGTTGGTGACAAAGGCGGTGTCTTCGTATACCTCGTAGTTCCCGACGTGGTCCAGTGCGATGTAGTGCACCGTGACTTCGCCGTCCGGCAGCT
>PWGF01000145.1 GCA_003554375.1 Spirochaetaceae bacterium | reverse complement strand
TCTTCCAGATGGACGAGCCGGAGCCGTACGATGGCGGTGTGTACCTCCAAGCCGATGTGGAGCCGTGGATTCTGGACGACTTGGTGACGGTGTTCGGCACGGGCAGGTTGAGCCTGCTGCGGGGCTCGGTGGACGATGACGCGTACTGGGACCTGGATTACGTTGCGCGGCTGGGGGTCCGTACGCCGCGGCGGGACCGCGGGATAGCGGTCTACGGCCAGGTTCACCGGCTTCACGACGACTGGCGCGATGACGACTCGCGGGGGCCCGACCGGGAGCAGGACCCCTGGACGCTCGTGGGCGTGGGGATCCAGTTTTTGTATTGAGACGGAAAATGATATCGAGAGGAGAGGGCGCATGGCACTGAGCTCGGAATGGCGCGAACGGATCGAGTACTGGGAGCGGGAGCTGGGGCGGCAGCCTTTCCAGCCGCTTGGGCAGGGTGATCTCCGGGGGTTCTGTACGTTCGAGCAGCTCCGCCCGGAAGAGGCGCTCGAGCGCCCGATGGAGCCGTATCCCGACGGGACGCGCTGGGGCCGGAAATGGGAGTATGGCTGGTTCTACCTGGAGGTGGCGGTACCGCCGGAGGCTGAGGGCCGTACGCTGGTGGTCCGGCCCCGCTTGGGGCGCGAAGAGACGATCTACGTACTGAGCGGCGCGGAGGGCGGATCGGAAGCTGGGGTTCCGCGAGCGCTCGGTGGTGGAGCGCGGGACGACCGGTACCATGTGCTCACAAGGCGCGCACGGTCCGGCGAGCGCTTCCGGGTCCTCATCGAGTCCTATGCCGGGCACGGAGGTACGCCGTTCGCCGCGGGTCCTGTTCCTCCCGGACGGGAGTCGGTACCGGAGCCGCCCGAGAGGCAACACACGATCGTGCCGGTGCCGTATGGGGTGCTGGACGAGGATGTCTTTCAGTGCTGGGTAGACTTCGCAACGTTGTGGCGGCTGCGCGAGGCGGTTGCGGACAAGGATTCGTTGCGCGTGGCGGAGGTCGATGCCGGACTTCGGGAAGCGACGACGATTGTGGATCTGGAGGCTCCGCGTGAGGAGTTTGTTGCACGCTGTCGCCGGGCGCGCGAGCGCATGCGGCCGTTGTTGGAGTGCCGCAACGGGTCGACGGCACCGACGTTGCACTGCTTTGGGCACGCGCACCTGGACACGGCGTGGCTGTGGCCTCTTGCGGAGACGATGCGCAAGGCCGAGCGGACGTTCGCGAATCAGCTTGCTCTCATGGATCGGTATCCGGAATACGTCTTTCTCTGCTCGCAGCCCCATCAGTACCGCTGGATCAAGGAGCAGAATCCCGAGCTCTATGGGCGGATCAAGGAGGCCGTCCGTCGCGGCCAATGGATTCCCGAAGGGGGAATGTGGATCGAGCCGGACACCAACATGCCGTCGGGGGAAGCGTTGATTCGCCAGTTTCTCCACGGAAAGCGCTTTTTCCGCGAAGAGTTCGGCGTGGAGAGCCGAATGCTCTGGTTGCCGGATGTCTTCGGGTACAGCGCGGCTATGCCGCAGATCATGGCGGGATGCGGCGTTCCGTATTTCTCTACTGCCAAGATATTCTGGGCGTACCACGGGGGGGAGCAGTTCCCGTTCAATACCTTTGTCTGGGAAGGAGCGGACGGGAGCGAGGTTCTGGCACACTTCTGTTTCAACTACAACGCGGAAGCGGGGCCGGATTCGACTATTGCGCGGTGGAATGAGCGGGTTCAGAAGGACGGCATCAACGCCCGCCTCTTTCCGTTCGGATGGGGCGACGGCGGCGGAGGGCCGACGAGGCACCACCTGGCATTCCTTGAGCGCCAGCACGATCTAGAGGGAGCGCCCCGCGCGAGACAGACATCCCCGGTCGAGTTCTTCGAGGAGCTCGAGGAGCAGGGGAAGGTTCCGGCCGAGGCGCGTTATGTGGGGGAGCTCTATTTTCAGGCTCATCGCGGAGTGTGGACCGCGCAGGCCAAGACGAAGCGGGGGAATCGAAAAGGCGAGCTTGCGCTTCGGGAAGCGGAATGGTGGCTCGCGGTTGCCGTGGCGCTGGGAGTCGCCGTGCCGGACCCTGGGGCCGCCGGCGGCGAGCTTGGCGCGTCCGGCGATCTGACGCTGGACGAGGCGTGGAAGCTTCTTCTTCTGAACCAGTTTCACGACATTCTTCCGGGAAGCTCGATTGCGCGGGTGCACGAGGAGGCCGAGCGTGATTACGCGAGGATCCAGGCGGCTGCCGAGCGGTGGGCCGGCGCGGCCAATGCTGCGATTGCCGGGGCTGCGGGGGGTGATTCGGGAGCGAGGGAGCCCGTGAGCCGGCAGCTCTTCAACAGCCTCTCGTGGGATCGAGAGGACGTAGTCTTCCTCCCGACGGTTCCGAGCGACGTCGCCGAACTCCGCGACGCGGAGGGGCAATGCGTGCCGCTGCAGCGCTACTCGGGCGGGGCTTGGGCTTACGTGCTCGTACCGGCGGGTGGTTGGACTACGGTGAGAGCCGCGGGGGGAGGCGGCCGCAGCGCTCAAGCTCAGGACCGCACCGGGGCCGGGCAGGGCACGGAAGCGACCGGCGCCGGCTCGGCCTCGGGAACGGGGCAGGACGCCACGGTACGCCTGGAAGGGCGGGCGCTCGAGAACGGGCTCCTGCGGATCGAGCTGGACGAGTGCGGCAGGCTGGCGAGCATCTACGACAAAGAGACCGATCGAGAGCTTGCCGCCGCACCGGGAAACGAGCTGCGGCTCTTCCAAGACGTGCCGGCCCGGTTCGATGCGTGGGACATCGATTCGACCTATCGCGCGACCGAGATACCGGTGGACAGTGAAGCCCGAATCGAGCAGCTGGAGGCCGGGCCGCTGGTGGGGGCATTCCGCGTGAAGCGGGCGGTTGGTCAATCGGAGCTTACGCAGGTTGTGCGGATCTACCGGGGCAGCCGGCGGGTGGATTTCGACACGACGGTGGAATGGCAGGAGAAGCACCGGCTTCTGAAAGTCAGCTTCCCGGTGAGACACTACGCCCATGAGGCGCTCCACGAAATCCAGTACGGATATGTGGCGCGCCCAACCCATGCGTCGCGGCAGTACGACCGGGACCGTTTCGAGGTGTGTAACCACCGATGGACGGCGCTTGCCGAGGAAGGGCGCGGGTTTGCGGTGTTAAACGACTGCAAGTACGGCGTCGACGTGTCCGGTTCAAGTATCAACCTAACCCTGCTCCGGGCTCCGGTCGCGCCGGACATGCACGCGGACCGAGGTACTCAGCGCTTCACCTATGCGGTCTACTTCTGGAATGGGCAGCTTTCGGAGAGCGGTCTTGTCCAGGCAGGATACGAGCTGAATCGGCCTACGGTGGTTTGTGCCCGGGATGTGGAGGCGGGCCGGCCCGGCTCCGGGGAGGCGGGGGA
>PWGF01000107.1 GCA_003554375.1 Spirochaetaceae bacterium | reverse complement strand
TGCCGCGCCTCCACCGGATGGCGCTTCCCGTATGAGTACTCGCGCCAGGCGCGCCAGAGGTAGCGGAGCAGTCGCGGGTTGATCACCTTCAGGTACGAAACCGATTCCCGGTGCGACAGCACCTCGTCACGATTGGCCTCCAGGTACTGAAGGATTGCACCGGTCGTGACCGGATCCTTGTCCGTGGCGTCCGGATTCCGGAACTTGTTCCAAAACCTCTCGCTCCGGAGGAACGGCGTAATGTCGATGAACAGCCTCCCGCCTGCCGTCTTGAGATACCACAGGCTGTTCTCCGGGATCTTCTTCGGTCCGAGCCGCCGACGGATATTCCGGACCGCGGTGCGCACAAGGTCTTCACCCATCGTGGTGAACGGCTCCGGCATCGCCTGGGAGTAGTTGTTGAAGTTGATGTAGAGACGCACCCCCGGCTTCCCCGGCTCGGTCTCGGGTACAGGGTACAGGCTTGTGATCGGCCGCGACTGTACCAGATGGAACCGGCCCTCCGCGTAGCTCCACTCGATATCCTGCGGCTCGCCAAAGTGACGCTCGGCCTTCTCCGCCAGCTCGTGGAGCCGGCGCAGCTCCGCAGCCGAAAGAGTCGGAACAGTGCACGCGTCGTCGGACACCGGCCTCTGCTCGACTCCGCGAGCCGTTCGCACCGTCATGACTTGCTTTTCGCCGGTCCGGCTCTCGAGCACGGCGCCGCCGGAGCGTGAGATGACCCACTGGTCGGGATCGACCTCTCCGCTCACGATCGCCTCCCCAAGACCCCACGACGAGTTCACCAGAAGCTGGTCACGGCGGCCGTTTAGTGGATTGGCGCTAAAGAGAACGCCCGATTTCTCGGCATGCACCAGGCGCTGAACGATAACCGTATGCGCAAGGTCGTCATTGCCGATCCCCTGCTTCAGGCGATATGAGAGCGCTCGCGCCGTCCAGAGTGAGGCCCAACACTGCACGACGCGCTTTAGAAGCTCGTCGAGCCCCGTCACGTTCAGAAAGCTGTCGTATTGCCCGGCAAACGACATACCCGGAAGGTCCTCCGCGGTCGCCGAGGAACGAACGGCAACCGTAGCCTCCTCGCCGCCCCCGAGCTCGGCGTATGCGGAAGCGATCTCGCTACGCAGATGCTCCGAAACCGGCGTATCCTCGAAGAACCCGCGAATCTCGGCCGCCCGGCGCTCGAGCGCTTCGCTGTCCTCCGCGTCCTCCGCCGAAATCCCGGACAGCGCCCCCTGTATACGCGCGTCGAGCCCGCCTGCGCGGAGGTACTCGCGATACGCGCCCGTGAGGACCGCAAAACCCGCAGGCACCGGCAAGCCGGCCCCGATCATCTCACCGAGGTTCACCGCCTTCCCGCCGGCCAACGCTCCATCGTCTCTGCTAATGTCCCTGAGTGGACGAATAGTCGTATTTGCCATCGAAATCTCCTTCGCTATTCCCGCAATTGCTCTGTTATTCCCGTGATTGCTCTGTTTCGTAGAGGCGGCTCATGTACGGTTTGGCCAGACGGATCGATCCTTTCGGAAGCGTCAGGATGCGGCACACGGCATCTTCATAGACGCCGAGCATCCCATTGACCGTCTCCAAATCCACTCCGGCCCGCATCTTCTCACGCAGCGATTCCTTCATTCCCAGCAGGAGGTGAAACAGGATCTCGGCGTGCACATCGGCGCCGGCGATCTCAAGCTCCCCGCGCGAAATGCCTTCCTGAAGAATCCGTGCAAAGAGCGGGACCGTATGTGCCCGAAGCTGTCTGACTATAGCCGTCTCCAGCTTGAGGTTCCGGCCTTCGGAGAACGCCCGATCCATTGCATCGCGCGTCTCCTGTCGCTGCACCTTATAGAGTTGGGTGACCTCGATCAGCCGGTTCAGCTTCTCCACCGCCGAGAGGCCCTCCTCGCGCGCGACTCCATGCATGTATTCGAGCCCTTCGGCAATGTAGCCCTCCGTGATCGCTCCCACGATCTCCTCCTTCGAGGAGAAATGGTGATAGAACGCGCCCTTGGAAATCCCGACGGTATCGATAATCGCCTGCACCGTCGTCTTCTCGTAGCCGTGCTCCGAAAAAAGCCTCACCGACTCCCGAACGATCGCATCCCGTGTCTCGTCCGATCCCATACGCCCTCCTCGATGATTAAGAAACCGACCGACCGTCGGTCGGTCTAAGGAAACTATAGCTCACAATGGTATTCCCGTCAAGCACTGTTGCTCCCACCTCACATGTCCGAGGTGTGGCACCGTGCGCGTACGTGTCGAGAAACTTGCTTACTAATGACTCGGCAGGAAGCGAAAGACAGTCCTCTCTCGCTCAGTCTGAGGCGCTGCTACTACGGGGAAAATCTGTACGTTTGAAGGCCCGTCAGTCGGCCGTATTCATCCGCATCCACCCTGTCTCCGGCGATGTAAACGATGTCCGTCCCGTCCGCCGCTACCTGCACCGGGGAGGTGACTCCGGCGATACAAGTGGATACCGTCTTCCACTCGCTGCCGTCGTACAGAAACAGCCCCGGATACGGGTACTCGTTGCCGGCTTCGTCCTGTACGTCGGCAACCGCCACGACGTTGCCGACTTCGTCGGTGGTTATCGAGTGAGGCTTCATAAACCAGTCCACCTCTTCGGTCAGGCCTGTCACCGTTGCCGAATCCACCCGATATATACCTCCCCCAACACCATGATAACCGGGCGAGTGCGGATCTCGGACCATAAAGAACAGCTTATCGCCGGCCCCCGCGAGTTCGACACTACGAAGCGGAGCCTGCTCCCATCCTTCGAGCTTCTGCTCCCAGAAGTTCCCGTCCAGCAACCGAATGTGCAGTTCCTGGCGCACGTCCCCGGCGGCGGACCCGCGAAAAATCTCCCGCCAGTGAAGGTAGAGTGCGTCCCCCAATGCCGTCAGTTTCACGTCTCGCATCGGCCGGTCGCCCGAGGCAATCGTAGTCGAATCGTCGGCTTCAACCGGCTCCCATTCACCGTCAGCGAACTCGTATACAAGGAGGTCCCCACCGTCGTCCGGATGAAGCCTGACGGCGGCGTAGAGGGTCTCTTCGTGCACCGCAATGTCCACCGCGGGTCGTGAATCCCACCCGAAGTTTGCATCTTCATCTTCCCCGGCAAGGTTCTCCGTGCCCCAGGAACCGTTCTCGTACCTCGAGATAACAACTTCCTCCGCATCCCACGTCACCGCGTAGACGGCCTCCTCACCGGCCGCCACCCGGATCGGATACGTTTCGTCTCCTTCCGGGTATGACGTTGTCTCCGGCTCACCCTCGTTCACAACGCTCCAGCCCTCGTCGTCCGAAAGCTTCCGCACGGTCGCGTTGTTTTCCCGGTCGAGCAATGCCGTGTAAACCTTCCCGCTCGCATCACAGGTATCGATCGCGCCACCCAGGGTCTGATCGAAGTCCTCGATGCGTTCGATATAGGTGCGCTCGTAGTCGGCCGGCTCGGCTTCCGTCGGACCCTCACGGACAACGGGCACGGACTCACTGGGAGCGCTCCATCCGTAGTCAGGGTGCCGCGCCTGCACCTTGTACCGATACTCGTCGCACTCCTCACCCTTATCGCACGGAACAAACCGCGCCCATACTCCGTACTTTGCTCCGCCAAAAACGTTTTCGGAGTCGGAAAGCTTCTCATAGTCTGTGGAGTCTTCCCCATCGCCTGCTCTCCACACATCGTACGTAACCCCTGCCGTGTCCGACATTTGGAGGGGATTCCACCGTACAAGATGGCCGCCAATATCCGGCTGCCCTGCCTGAATGACCTCCCCGTGCACCGCAACGCCCCCGGCTCGCGAAAATCCGGAAGCACTACATCACGCGCCCCTGATACGGAGTCAGTGTCGGCAAAATAGCCGCGCAACCGGTACGTGTAGCGCCGGCCCCAGTGCAGACGACCGTCGGAGGACGAGTTTTCCCCGGTATCCTCGAAGGCATCCCCATCAGAACGTTCGGATACTTCAACGAACTCCTCCGGTTCGCCGACATCCTCGGGCGAGCGCCGCTCCAGTATAACCCGGTCCGCTCCCCGGGGGTCGTAGTGAACCCGGACCACCGGGGGAGATTCTTCGGCGGGCGCCGAGCTACCGTCCGTATCTCCTTCAATATCCCCTTCTATCTTTACTTCGGTAATCTCCAGCGCTTCCGGTTCCGCGGGTTCGGGCTCGGGCTCTGTCCGGAGCTCACAGCCGATGAGCAAAACGCATAGCGTCGCAAGCACTGAGACTGCTGAATGTCGTACCACCATTCATATTGCTCCCAACAGTTTGCCCACAAGCAATGCGTATTCAACGGTATCACGCTCACAGCCGGGCCGCAACGCCGGAGGTACGTCCGCCGCAACCTCTTCTTCCCGTCATACAGCTTTCCCTGATTTCGCACCTCGAGAGGCATTTTCGGCTTGGCGATAGAACGCCGATTCTACCCGAGACCAGTCGTCATTGCTCCAAAGGCCGTGTTTCTGTATGCGCCTCATGACTGTCGGCGGCGGGGTGCCGGCACGAACCAGGAGGAATCGATGAAACAGCCGAGTGTTTATTCACGCTCGGCAATCGGAGAAGCGGCGTACGAACGCTCCATGAGGCCTGCGGTGCAGACTCAGCGGCGAATGCCGGCTGAAGCTCCGGCGCCCCCCGCAGCCAACGACGCGCCGACAGCACACGCCCGCCAGACAGTCTACGAGCGGACACGCTCGCTCCTTCGCGAGCATTTCCGCATTTCAGGAATGGCCGGGGATCTGTTTTCCAAATAGGACTGGGTTTGCTCCTCCCACCCACCTTGCTACCCCCAAAGCTGTCCACCCCAGAAGGCAAGGTGGCCCAGCTGGAGGCTCAATAGCGTCACCGCAAGGCACCCGGCGGCAAGAAGAAGCGCATACAGCACCTCGCGCTTTCCTGCGCGAAGTTCCCGGTACCACGTGCGCTCGTCGTCGCTGAAGCCCCGTGCCTCCATCGCATCCGAGGCGCGTCCGGCGCGACGAATTGCCGCGGTCAGCAAAGGGATCGTGTAGCGGTAGGCGGCTACGATCTTCCCTTTGATCCCGTCCCCCTCTCCGACCCCGCGCAACCGGTGCGCAGTTCGGATCCGCCGAAGCTCACCCTGAAGCTCAGGCAGATAGCGATAGGCCACGAGCGAGCTGTACCCTATCCGGGCCGGAAGCTTCAGCTGCCGGGAAAGGCTCAGCGCCAGCTCAGTGGGGTCCGAAGAGGCGACGAACGCCCCCGAGTACACGCCAAAGCACAAGGCTCGCAGCCAGAATCGGACTCCGTTCGCCAGCCCTTCGCTTGTCACGACCAGCGGCCCCAGACGAGCAACCGGCGTATAACCCGCCGCTGCGTCAGCGAACACCGCGTTCATCCAGAAGAACCCCAGCCCGAAGAGGACAAACGGTATCAGGGCGCGGGCAATCTCCCGGAGCGACATCCGCGCCCCGGCACGGCAGAGCACCAATCCAAGGAGGAGAAGCCCCGCGAGCGAGAAGATGTCCCACACGATCGTCGCGTAGATCATCGCGGCCAGATGGCACACGAGCTTGATCGCCGGGTTGACCGAGCGCAAGAGAGAATGGCGCTCGTATGAATCGAACAAACCAGGCCGGATCATAGACCAATCGCCTCTGCAATCCGCACGCTCTCCGGCGGCGCCAGTCCGGCCGTGCGAAGCAGCTCGCTTTCGCGCAAGATCCGCTCCGGCTCACCGTCGGCAAGCAACCGCCCCTCCGAGAGGGCGAGCGCCCGGTCGCACCGCCTGAGTATCAGGTCCAAGTCGTGGCTAATGATAAGACATCCGGCGCCCGCTTTCGCGATGCCGCCCATCATCTCTTCCAGATCCCCGAGCGTTTCCGGGTCCTGACCAAACGTTGGCTCGTCCAACACGAAAAGGCGGGGGCGGCACGCGAGCATAGCCGCCACGGTCAGACGACGCTTCTCTCCGTGGCTCAGCGAAAACGGATTGCGTCCGCGAAGCTCGGCCAGTCGCATCCGCTCCAGCAGGTCCGCTGTACGCCGGCCGATCTCGTCCTCATTGAGTCCCATCTTACGCAACCCAAAGGCAATCTCGTCGAATACCGTGTCCGTGACAAACTGGTGCTCGGGGTTCTGGAAGGCAAACCCCACCAACCGTGGCATCCGCGAAGCAGGAAGCCGGCTGGGATCCTCTCCACAAAGGCGCACCTGGCCCTCATCGGGCTTCAGAACGCCGAGCGCGAGCGCGGCAAGCGTGCTCTTGCCGCTCCCGTTGTGCCCGATGAGCCCAACCGTTTCCCGCTCACGCACGGCAGCCGATATGCCGTGGAGCACCGGCACACTCCGGAAGTAGCCAAAGGATACGCCCTCGAAACGGAGCGCTTCTTCGCCGAAATGCTCCGCGGGGGCGTTCGCCGGCCCGCGTGCGGGGGCCACCGTGGGCCCTCCCGCGGCACCCTTTCGGCGGCCCTGGCCGCGGCTCTCGGCTCTACCTTCCCCGGGCTCCTCGGCGGGCTCTCCCGCGGCCCGCTGTGCGGGGCCCTGTCCGGGCGTCTCCGCTGCACCCACGGCAGGCCCTTCGGCGTCACCTTCGGAGGGGGCCTGCCGGACGCCCCCTCGCGGCGAAAGGCCCCGCGCAAGCCGGCGCCACGCCCCCGGCCCTCGCGACACACCCAAGCGTTCACACACCACAGCCGGATCGCCCAGGCTTTCCCCGCCGTCTCCACCGGGATGGACCCTCCGCAGCGCCTCGCCGAGCTCTTCCGGAGTAAGCGGAGCTCGTCCCGGCGGGGCGCCCGAGCCTCCGTCCCCGTCCCCGCCGTCGCCATTCCCGCATTCAGCACCGCCTCCGTCCCCATGCCGGCCCCGGCCAAGCCGGTTCCAGACCCGGGCTGCCGCCGGCTGCCACACCCCGAGCCGCTCGAGCACATCGGAGGATCCCCCGAACGCGCCGCGCGGCTCCTCGTCGAGTACGAGCTCCCCGTGCCGGTCGAGTACCAGAACGCGCGTCGCCGTGGCGACGAAGTGCTCGAGCCTATGCTCCACGCAGACGAACGCGCTCTCCGGATCAGCCTCGACAAGCCGATCGAGCATCGCCCAAAACGCGCGCACCCCTTCCGGGTCCAAGTTCGCCGTCGGCTCGTCAAAGAGGAGCAGCTTGGGGTTCATCACCCGCACGGCAGCCGTTGCCAAGCGCTGCTTCTCGCCACCGGACAGCCGATCGACACGAGCATGGCGCTTATGCGCCAGCCCCACCTCGCCAAGCGCAGCGTCGATCCGTTCGTCCATCTCCCGCGGAGGTACCGCTTGGTTCTCCAGCCCGAAAGCAACCTCGTCCGCCACCGTCAGCGTACAGAGCTGGCTTTCCGGGTCCTGGAAGACAACGCCCACGTGCCGGGCCCGCTCGGCCGGCAGGCCGGCAACCGCCCCCAGAAGCCGCACCTCGCCCGAGACCTCGGCGAAGGTGCTGTGCGGTATGAGCCCAATCACCGCGCGGAGGAGCGTACTCTTGCCGCCACCGCTCGGCCCAAGCAGCAGTATCCGCTCGCCGGGGCCAACCGAGAAGCTCACCCTCTCAAGCGCAGGCAGCTCGGCTTCCGGGTACTTCACGGAGAGGTTGTCCAGCTCCAATAGCGGTTCAGGCCGGCTCACTTCGCACGCCCTCCGTTAAGCCAATTCAGCACCCGGGTCCGTTGCCGGCGCGTGCCGCCCTTGCGGCACGCCGCCACCGCCAGCCGCCCGGTACACGGCGTCCCCGTGGCGCCCACGGCCGGCGCGGCCCCAGCGCGCCTCCAGCTCACGACATCCCCGACCGCTTCGCGCGATCGATCGCCAGGCCACTCGTTACACCCGTCTTGTGAACGGCGTCCGCAAGATACTTCCCGAGCACGCCGGCCAGAACGATCCCGCTGACGATGCGAACGACGAGCATCGCGATCACGAGCCCCGTCTCCAGCTCGTGATAGCCAAAGCGGAACCAGTTGTAGACGAAGGAGAACACCGACGCCGTTGCGCCGCTGACCATGAGAACCGGCAGCGAATAGCGGCGCCACCGTGTCGCCGCAAGCGGCACTTCCGTGCCCGCCCCCTGCACGAGCCCCGTCAGCAGGAGAATCGCTCCGGAGGGGTTGCCCCCCAAGATCTGAACCACAACCGAAAGCATCGCCGTCAGAAACGACGCCAACGGCTTTCTTATGATATACGCCGCGAATATGCTCCCGGAGAACCAGAAGCCCATCATGACCTCCATGATGAACGGACCGGTAAGCGCCTGGAGAAACAGCCAAAGCTGCACCCACCCAAGGTACAACACAGCAAATACCACCCCGATGATCGCGAGCAACACGCTTTCGCGTACGCTCCACTTCATGCTTCCTGTATGTGCGCTTGATGCCATTGTCTCCTCTCCTCTTTCGATATTCAGTAGTGGATAGTCGGTTCGATGTGCATCCAGTCACGGTGTGATGTGCGCGCCTGCCGTCGAGTCCCGGGTGCCCGCACGCCCGTACGCCGATCACGCACTTTCCGACGGGCTCCCTTTCGATACGCTCAGATGGATGACCACGTGTCCCGCCTGGGAGGCTGCCCCCTCGTAACACGCCGACACGCACGCCAAAACGCGCGCCAGGTCGCCTCTGAGCTTCGTACAGAAGTGCTTTCCCTTCTCGTACACCGAGGTCGCCTGTGCCCGCTCGATCTCCGAAAACACGACCCCCATGTGGTCCGAGAGCCCCATCGGATAGAGCGAGAACTGCGCCGACACCGGAATCCCGAGCTCGGCTACCGACTCCGGATCGGGAATTACCCCACCCTCCGGTTCTTGCGGCGTGCAAATCGGATCATCCGGTTCTCCCGGGCATCCGCGCGAGAGGAGCGCGTTCAACGTCACGTGCCCCCCGCGCCGGCACGCTTCCGCGTAGCACTGTTGGATGACCTCGATAACGCGCTTCGGCGGGCCTACCACGAGCGTGCTCAGCTCGTCGGTCTCCATTCGCACGTCCTCCGGCTCGCCGACAGCCCTGATTGCCCCAAGGATCACGTCGGCGAAATCGTCGCTCATGACGGAAATAGAGAATTGAGCGCCTGAGAACATTCGTCACCTCCCGAAATAGAGTTCGATCCAGGATCCGGGAGCGACGAGGTGGGAAAGCTTTCGACATTTCGCTCATACGAGCGGCGCAGCGCCTCGTCCCGCCCACGCGGCGGAGACGAGCCACCGTCCACTCACTGTGGAGGCTGATAGTGCTCGTTACAGATGAGGAATGCACCAACGATGTCTCCCTTCGCCGGCATTACCCGGATCAGGTTCACTGGGTCGGGGAACCGCTTCCTGTTCCCCCTCTCAGCCCGGTGGAATTGCGACCGAGCTCCCCATTCGGAGTTACTATCACCTAGATACCGCAACGCCCCCGTTCAGTCAACCGTGCCTCGCCCCTCTCATTCCATACCTGCCAAAACTCCGTCCCTGATAGGCGCATCGATCTCACACGCACCGACCTCCGTCCCTCTCACGACCCAGATAGCAGAGCAAGTCTTGGGCGTGCCTCCGGTACGAGCCGCCCCACCGTCCGGCCGGTCCATCCTGGCTAGTCCATCCTCCGTCCCCGCCGGCCTCGTAGCCGGCCGGCATGCACCGGGACCTCCCGCTCCCTCAACGACCCCACTTCCCCAACCATCCCGAATCAGGGCACGGTAGAGCATGCTCCAACAGACGTTCCTTCACGTTCCGGGGATCGGCGAGAAGAGCGAGCGGACCCTCTGGGCGCACGGGGTGACCGATTGGTCCGCGGCCCGGGGGACCGGTCCGCTGCCGATCGGCGCCGCCGCACGGAGCCGCCTCCGCCAGTACCTCGAGCGATCCCAGGAGGCATTGGAGGCCGGAGACGCCCGCTTCTTTGCCGACCTGCTCCCCAGCGCCCACCACTGGCGCATGTTCGCCGAGTTTCGCCATCGCGTCGCCTACCTCGATATCGAGACCACCGGCCTCACCTGGCCGCACGACCACATCACGACGATCGCGCTCTACGACGGCCGTACCGTTCGCCACTATGTCTCGGGCAGAAATCTGGACGAGTTCGCAGGCGACATCGACGACTACGCGCTTCTGGTCACCTACAACGGAAAGTGCTTCGACGTCCCGTTCATCGAGTCTATCCTCGGTCGCCCGCTGCGCCACGCGCACATCGACCTGCGCTACGTTCTCAAGAGTTTGGGCTACACCGGCGGCCTCAAGGGGTGCGAGCGAACACTCGGCTTTGACCGCGGAGAGCTCGGCGATGTCGACGGCTACGTCGCGGTCCTTCTCTGGTACGAGTTCCAGCGCACGGGAAACGAGGCGGCGCTCGAAACGCTTCTGGCCTATAACGTCGAAGATGTCCTCACCCTGGAGCGCCTGGCGGTCTTGGCCTACAACCGGAAGCTTGCCGCCACGCCCTTCGCCGCCCAGCGCCTGCCGGCGCCGCCGCCCGTAGCGAACCCGTTTGCACCCGACACGGAACTCCTGCGCGGACTCCTCCGGCGTATGGAAGTAAGATTCTGGTAGGCGCAGCGCCGTTCGCGCTATACCTTCCACCGCAGGGCCTTCCGGAAAAGCGGCGTCACCGTGTAGGTGTCGGAATCGCTTCCTTCGTCCTCTCCTTCGCCTGCGCGGTCTTTCTTCGCCCGCTGTCCCTCGTGGCGGTCGTCGGTGCCCCCGCTCTCCTCTCTCCTGTCTGAGCTCTCGAGATCAACGAACCCCAGGAGATCTGTATAGAAGTAGAAGAACTCGATGACGAGAATCTCCCGGAAGAGCCGCTCGGCCGTCTTGCCGGTGTTCCGGGCAGGCCGGACGAACTCAGGAAAAGCACGTACGAACCTCCCGTAGAATTCGGTTACAGTACCGCTCGGGAAGCACTTAAGCAAGTACAAGAGGAAGAGCGCCGCGTTCTGGATATGGTCGAAGTGCTCGCTTCGGTACTCCTCGGGCAGCCAGCTCTGCCAGTGGTAGAAGTCGGTCAGACAGACAAAGGCCTCACGGTAGAACTCGCCCCACCGCCGGCCACGGTAGAGCTGGACGCCTTCGGTCGTAAGAAAACTCTTCGTCCCTTCTTCCGCCACGTAGCCGAGCGCTACGAGCACGCTGTGGGCGGTCGTAAGCCCCGGCAACGAGTCTTCAATCGGGACGGGATCACCGGGCTGGTAATCCGAAACAAAGCTGCGGTAGTAGTCGGCGCACAAGCGGCGCCGATAATTGCCCCTATCGGTGAGCGTAAGCTCACCGCCGTTCTCGGCATACCACGCAATCACAAACTCTGCAACCGCGACAAGCTCGGCTTGCTCGACGTCGCCGGCAGTGAGATCTGAGGCCGGCTCTACGAAGTCCTTGTTCTCGCCCACGGTCCCGGTGAGAATCTGCTGCATCCGGTTCGGAGAAAGCCCCGAAAAGTCTTCCAGCGGAGCCTGATTATACCCGGAAACGTACCGGCCCATATACTCCTCAGCCTCCTGGAAGCTACCGAGCTCAGGACCTCCCGCACCGCGCCGTTCGTGCAGCGGCAAACAGCACTTCTTGTACTTCTTTCCGCTGCCGCAGGGACACGGATCGTTCCGTCCGATCTTCATAAGTCACACTCTCCGTTCACGATCTCCGTAGTGCAGCATCGGCCTCAAGGGTCAGGGTTTCACGTAGTGTTGGTTTTGGCAAGTTCCGGAGCGCAGTGTGTCCCTCATAGGCTGTGGTTCGTTCGAATGGGATCTTGGCCCGAACGCTGCGACAGATCCACGAATACTCGCTACCGGACTTGTTGCGCCGGATCACACCGGAAACTCGATCTCAACGCGAGTTCGCGGCCCGCCCCCTACACAGACCCGTCTCTGGTCGCAAGCAGCACAACCGTGCTTGATCGAGTCACTACCTGAGCTGAGCGATTCCACCTGGTTGGGGCGTTCAGGGGCCGGATTTGTCGCGCTGGTGTGACATCCCGGCTCCGGGCGGCTTGCTGCAGGGCGCAGTCGACGTTCAGCGCGGGGTCGTCCGGATTACACTCGACAAGCAGGTCAATGCCTCCGCCGCGCTTGTCGTCCTCTGCCCGCGAGCCGAACAGTCGCACGAGCGCGTCCTCTCCGAAGTGCCGCCGCACCACGTCTCAGATTGCTTCACGTTGGGCGTTCGTGAGACGCATATGCGGGGTGTAGCGTGAAAATGGGCCGTGTTCTCGGACCTTCGAAGCGCGTTGCACGAAGCCCGGGAGCCTCGGGGCTACCCCGGAGGGGATGGGCGAGGTGCCAACAGCAGCTCGGAACCCAGGTCAGACTCCCAGGATCTCATTGAGCCCTTCGATGATCCGGCTCACGAGTTCCTCCGATACCTGCTCCATCGGCTCTCCGATTCTGTCGACCGAAAGTGTCCTAATCTGGCTTATCTTCACCCATGACGGTTTTGGTAGCTTCACTCCGTCCAAAGCCAACGTCAGCGGAAAACCGGCTCTCGGTTGTTGACTTGTCACCGCCACCGCGATGACCGTGCCGGATCTCTGATTGAATATATCTGTGCTGAGAATCAACACAGGGCGAATACCTGCTTGCTCGCGCCCTATCGTGGGGTTCAGATTTGCCCACCGAATCTGCCCTCTTAGTATTCCGGCCACTCTTCAACCTCGAATCCGAGCCCTTCCTCTGCGAACGCTTTCTCCTGATTCGCATCCAGCTTTGCGCACTCTTCGGCAAGTCTCCCACGCTCGATCCGCTCAAGCTTCTCTTGTAAGGCTTCCTGGATCGCCCGGCTTCGGTTGGGGTACTTCCTCTCCCGTACCAGACGATCGAGGCGTGAGAGCGTGGATTCGTCGATCGTGATTGCAATTCTCGAAGTTGCCATGCTTACTCTCTTAGGTATGATGATAGATCATACCCGCACAGAGCTCAAGTCTTTGCGGACCTAATGTCGGCTGATACCCTCTTAGGTCCTGTACCGCCGGGGCGCCAATTCGCGCGAACGATCGAAGGGGAGCCGCCGCAGGCGGCTGTCACAGCCGTCGGACGCCGTCGTTTGGGGCAGCGTCGCGGCCGGTGCCGGGCGGCGCTCCGCGTTCGGTCTCCGCCGGCTGGGACCGACAGCCCCGAAGAGCGTGGTTCCCGCCGCGGCGCGGCGGGAACGCGCCCAGATCAAAGAAGGAAAGATCGAGCACATCGCGGGAGGCTTGATAGTGCGGAAGCCGGCGGGGGAGATCCGGTGCATGGGGGATATTTTATTTGCAGATGCGGCGGAACGCGATACACTGGGGACTGTTGGACGAGAGACCTTTCGCCGGCCGGTTAACCGATCTCCTCGCCGAGTGTCGCGACCACATCCGGGGCTCGGGCAGCGTTCCGATGAAGCACGTCGGCCGCTCGCGGTATGCCCATTTGGTGTCCGCGGGATGCCGGGAGTTGGCCGGGCAGATCGCGGAGCTCCTCTCGGCCTTTCGTGTGGTCGATTGCGTCGCGTCGGACCTCAAACTCAAACAAACGGACGGACCCGGCCTGTCGCTACTGGTCTACTCGCGATTTGCGGAGCTGGCGCACCCGGCTCTGGACCTCTCTCTGAACGTGGACTTGGACCAAGCTCGCGCGTCCATTCGGCGCTACCGGCGGAACCGCCCGGTCCTGCACCGCAAGGAGCTCCTGCTCTGGCCGGGGACGGAGGAGTACGAGCGCGCCGATCGGCTCACGCAGGCCGAGGTCGAGGCGGCGCTTCTCGGCCCGCCGTTCGACTTCGGGTACGAGAAGCAATGGCAAGCGCGCCTTGCGAGCGCGGGGTTCAGGGTTCAAGGGTATGAGCTGCGGAGGGGGTGATGAGCGGCGGTGTGGCCTCGGAGAGCATGTCCCAGCTGCGTGTAATCGCGTTTTGACGGTTCAACACCCGGCCCGGGAAGGAATCTGGGCCCTCTTCTTCCGATTCTGGTCCGGATGTACCGGGAGCGAGTTCCAAAGATCGTTGTTTCGCCAAAGCGCCCCCGCGGGCAGACACGTTTGCCGCCGGCCTCCCTCACCCGGTATAATCGTTGGCAGGGATGGGAGCGGCTCTCATGGAAAGAATCGTCGTCAAGCGATCGCTCCACTCAAGCGACGAAGCGCGAGACCGGCGCTGGTGGCTCACCCGGCCGGCTCACGACCGGCTTGCCGAAGTCGAGCGACTGAGGAGGGCATGGTATGGACGTGTCGCCGGATTTGCGAGAGTTGCTCGCATCGTTCCACTCTCACGGGGTTGAGTGCATCGTTGTCGGTGCACACGCGCTGGCGCTTCACGGAATGCCGCGGTTTACCGCCGACCTCGACCTGTTACTCAGACGAAGTGAGGAGAACGTCGAGCGGGTATTGGCCGCGCTCGACGATTTCGGCTTCTCCGGCCTCGGGCTGAGCCGGGAGGACTTCCTGGCACCTGACCAAGTCATCCAGCTGGGCACCCCACCAAATCGAGTCAACTTGCTGACGAGCATCTCGGGAGTCGAATGGGCGGACGCCTCGAGTGGCGCGGTCGCCGGCACGCTCGGCGGGGTGCCGATTCGCTTTCTCGGGCGTGAGCAGCTCATCCAGAACAAACGTTCCAGCGGACGGTTGAGAGACCGGGCCGACCTCGAAACACTGCTTTCGGACGAGGAGTAAGAGGCGAAGCTGCGTTGACCGGTTGCCCGGCCTCATCCGGCCGACCGCATCGGCCGACGTGATAACCGGAGGTCACGAAAGCGGATCGACAATCCGGAGGGAACCCGAAAGGCGCCGAAAGTCATCGGTATCTCGGGTGGCTATCGCCTCGGCTCCGGCAGCGGCGAGGATCTCGATGATGAACGCATCGTATACCGTCCCGCCGGATGCGGGTATCTCTCCGATCTGTTGCACCACGTCCCAGATGGACACCCCGGAGAACGGCGC
The DNA here is from genome assembly GCA_003554375.1 of Spirochaetaceae bacterium. Lineage (GTDB taxonomy): Bacteria > Spirochaetota > Spirochaetia > DSM-27196 > SKKC01 > PWGF01. Next base: position 34,572 of record PWGF01000107.1, on the reverse strand, counting down.
AACCTCAGCACTGTCGTATAACGTTGCGCGAAGCACCATTTCGGCCTCTGCCGGAGTCAATCGGTACTCACCGGGCAGACGAGTCAGTACCGCATACGACTCCAGAACCGAGTGGTGCGCAACGAGAACTTCGTGCGTGGCGAAGGCATCGTTCAGCCAAGCCGCGGACGGGCCGTGCAGCGGATGATTCGCATGCACGCATGCAACGATTACCGAGGTATCGACACCGATTCTCAAGTCGAATCCCCCGTTTTCCGGTCGAGCCTCTCCGTCCGCATGGAACGTACATCGAACGCCTCCGCCGGCGCTGCGCCGGCACCGGTATCGATAGCGACGACTTGCCCCCGTCGCACCACGCGATGCTCGGTCCGCCGCGGAATGAGCGTTATTCCATCCGGAACCGGCACGAGATCGATCTCGCTCCCGGGATTGAGTCCGTAGCGATCCCGCAGTTCCTTGGGTATGACGAGGCGCCCGGCGCTATCGATCCTGCACTTCGCTCGCATGGGAGTAAAATGTCATTTGTCATGGCAAATGTCAACGAAGATGACACCATATGCCCCGGTACACAGATGCGCGACATGCTTGTGTGAAGCTCGATTCGGCAGTAGAATTCGGTAGAATTCGTAAGGGTGCACATGCGAACGCATGATCGGCATCTTCCGCGCGGCGGGAGGGCTTTGAGCACCGATTACGTATCTCACCGTACCGCCACGAGGCGAAGGCGTTCATGAGTATCACGGCCGCTCCAGCGGACCGGCCTTCGGCCGCCTGCTGAGCTGCACGGTGTTCAAAGAGCCGGGAATTCAACGACTCGGGAATTCGTATCGATGAACCAAGGCCAATCGCGTAACAACCCGGACGAGATCGTCGTTTTTTCCATTGTGCGAAACTCGACATGCTCCGAGTGCGAGAGCGAGCTTTGGAGGGGCGAGTTCCTGCGCATGGAGAAGGACCGCCCACTTTGCCTCTCGTGCGCCGATCTCGATCACCTCGTCTTCCTTCCGCGGGGCAACACAGCGCTGACCCGGCGCGCCCGCAAGTACTCGTCGCTGCACGCAGTGGTGGTCCGCTTCAGCCGCGCACGCAAGCGCTACGAGCGGCAGGGCCTCCTGGTGGAGGAGCAGGCGCTTACGCGTGCCGAAGAGGAGTGCTTGAAAGATGAAGAGGCACGGGCACGAGCTCGGGAGCGAGCTGCGGAGCGCCGGGCGGCAGCAAACGAGCAGTATGTGGCCACCTTTCGCAGCCGAATCGCCGAGTTGTTCCCGAATGCGCCGTCCGAGGAGCAGGCGGCGATTGCCGAACGTGCATGTCGGGTGGGCAGCGGAAGAGTCGGTCGCACCGCGGCGGCGAAGGAGCTGGAGCCGGGCGCGCTCGAGTTAGCGGTACGGGCGCATGTACGGCACCAGCACACGCGCTATGATGAGCTTCTTGCTCAAGGTCTCGATCGTTCGGAGGCACGAGCGGCGGTCCAAGGTGAGGTCGAAGAGGTGCTGGCGAGGTGGCGGGGTCGGCCGTGCCGTGAGAGGTGAGGATCGGCCTCGGGTCTATCCGGCAGGTGAAAGCGGCCGCGGACTGTGCGTGCCTTCGGGCTCCCTGCTACGTTGAAGCGTGGCGTAGTTAATGGGACCCGGCGCCGGCGACCGGTCGACGACACGCCCGGCCCGCGCAGTCGTCGTCTCCCCCGGAGCTCCCGCAAAGCACGGAATATGCAGCCAGGGCAAACGCAGTTGGATCCGTACGGTTCGACGGCGGCGGCCGAAAGCCGTTGAACCGAGTACTCACCCGTCTCACCACACCACCAGGGGCCCTGGCGAGCGCCCACGAGCGCCCGCTCGCCGCCGCGCATCCAGGCGGGTTGTCCAACTGCGTTTGCCCTGAATATGCAGCCGTCGACGGTTTACGTTTGCGCCGGAATTCGAGAGAGTACGGTATGGCCCGCGTAGTAGTGTATCGAGCTCACGATTGGCACGAGCTGGTGGCGTACCGGAGCGCATGGCTGGGCACGCACCCGGCGGTTTTGATCGTCCCGGACGACGAGGTGAAGTCGCGCGTGGCGGAAGCGTTCTCGGACCGGAATGTTAGGGCCGTCCGGACGCTTCCGGAGCTCGTCGAACAGTTCGTCCGTGCGTGCGGACATCGAGGGTTCGTCCCGCCGGAGGGGCGTCGCGCACTCCTCAACGACATCTTGAGCAGCCAGGGCGCCGGATACCTCAACATTCAGACGCGCAAACAAGGCTATGCCAGAGCGCTCGCCGAGTTCATCGAGCACTACCGGTGCACGGTCGTGGAAGACCTCCGGTCGGCAATCGCACGGTTGAAGGGAAGCGCAAGCTTCTCGTTCAAGGAAGGCGAGTTGATCCGAATTCACGATGAGTATGAGGAGCGGCTTGCCGAGTTCGGGTTCGACGTCCGGCGCGGCCTTCTGCAGCTTCTCCGGTACCTGGAAGGCGGGGGCCGCTTGGACGGCGCGGAAAGGCCGGGCGGCGTGGGAAGCCGGCGCGGCGTGAGTGCCGCCGCCGCGCCGGAGGCGGCTGGTTCCACTGGTGCTGCCGAGACCGCCGCGCCGGAAGGCGAAGCCGGATGGGCGGCCCCGCTCGGAATCGATTCAGGTGATCTGCTCGTGTTTGCCGGGTTCCGCTACCTCCGGCCCTTGGAAGCCGAGCTTCTGTCCGCGCTCGCGCGCCGCGTTGCCGCCGGCGCGATGCCGGACCCCTCCGGGAGCGGGACGGGCAGCCCCGAGGCCGTCGGCAATGCCGGCGATAGACCCGAGGCCGGTAGAGATCCCCGCGATACCGGCGACAGCGGGCACGGAGGTTGGTCGGGCGGAAGTACCGGCGATGCCGGCGATAGCGGGGACGGAGGAGGGTCCGGCGGAAGCGGGCCGAACGCGGCGATCCTCGTTGCGCGCGATCCGCACGCCCCGGAGCAGGCGCTGCGGGTTCAAGAGAGCGTTGAACGGCTTCTCGAGCGGCTCGACGGGCTGGTGGAGGAGCGCGTACTCGGGAGCTGCGAAGCCCCCGAGGCCTCGCAGCCGGAGGATGCGTTTGTCGCCCTCTCAAACGCGGTGTTCCGCTCCGAGACGACTTGCCGCGGACCGGAGGGAGGTCCCGCGGATGTCATCGGTTCCGCGGGCGCCACGGACGGCGAGCCGGGCGCGGACCGATTCGTCCGAGTCCAACGATACGACGAGCGTTACGCCGAGGTCACCGCGATTGCCCGACAGATTCGCCGGGTCGTGGCGCCGGACTACGAACGATACTCCTCGATCGTGGATGAGGTCTTTCCTCGCTACGGCGTCTCGTATCGACTCGAGCGTGGGGTTCCGCTTCTGCGATATCCGCTTGCATCGCTCGTGCGCGCGGTCGTGCAGCAGATCGCGCTCCCGAACCCATACGCCCTGCACGAGTCGATTCTCGCATCGCCGTACACGTGCTTTCGCGACCGGGTGGGAGCCACCGAGCTGGCGGCGCTTCAAGAGAGCAAGGGGGTTGAGCTGGTCCCGGCACATCGACTGAACGAGCTCCTCCCTGAGCCTACGGAGTCCGAGCTCGATTTATCGTACGTGAAGCGAGTGCGCGACCGTGCGTACCGCGCGGCGGGCTCGGGTTGCGACCTGCCGCAGGCCGAGATCGTCCGACGATACATCGCCAAGTTGGATGGGCTCTCGGATAGCGAGCGAGAGGCCGCTTCGCTGGAAGCCCTCACCGGCCTCTATCTCGAGAGCCGCGCGGTGCGCGAGCTTCAGCGCTGGTCGAGCCGGATGAGCGCAGGGGCGTTTTGCGATCGAGTGCAAGAGGTCCTCCGTCGCTTCCGCGTGCCCGAATGCGTCGAAGCGTGCCCGGACACCGAAATCCGGGCACGGGACCGGGCGATCCTGGGCGCGGTGTCGGAGATTTCGGCCCGCATGCCGTCCGACGTGGCGCCGATGCTCGGCGACGAAGGATCCGAGCTTCCGCTCTCACGGCTGGTGCGTCTGTTCTCGGCTGCGATGGAGGAAGCGACGTTCCGGGTTGGCGATCCCGAGACCGATTCCGTGAGTGTGGCGTCGCCCGAAGGCACGCAGTACCGCCGCCACGGGTACACGTTTGTCTGCGGGCTCGTCGACGGCGAGTTCCCGGCCGGCGAAAGCTACAGCTTCCTCCAGCCGCGCAAAGACGGCCTGGGGCTCGGAAGCGCCTACACGACCGTGGACCACGGCCGATATCGATTCCACCAGCTCGTTCGCTCGACCGAGCGCCGGCTCGTGCTCACGGTTCCGCGGGCGGAGAACGGAAAACGGCTGGCGGAGTCGCCCTTTGTGGGCGATATCGAGCGCGGAGCGGCGGTGGTGCGCGGGATACCGGCGGGTCCCGAAGCGGGAGATGCGGCTCCAGAGGAGGCCGGCGGGGCGGAGCGCGAGACAGCGCTCTATTCGCGGCGTGAGCAGATCGTATTCGCGGCCAAGCATGTGGACCGGTCGTACGACCGCGCGCTTCCAGCGCTTCGCACGATCGAGCGGTCGGATCCGAAGGCGCTCGGGACGGTCGTTTCGGTCATGCGCTTCGACGGGCTGACCTCGAGTCGGAAGCATCTCTCCGAGTACGACGGGATGTTCCGGCCGGTTTCCAGGAGCCTGGATTTGTTGGCGGAGGCAATCGATCGAATCCGGTTTACCCCGGAAACTCTGGAGCGCTATGCAGGGTGTCCGGCGCGGTTCTTCTTTGACGACGTGCTGAACCTCAGGGAAGAGCCGGCGTATCACCCGGACCTCAGCGACGCGGGCCGCATTCTCCGGGCGGTACTCGCCGAGTATACCGAGCGCGCGGCCGGCGAAGAGGCGGTGCCGGCGGACGCGGAGGCTTTCATCGAGGACGCGGTAGAACGGCACTACCGTGCGGTCTTGGACGAGAACGAGGAGGATGCGTTTTCGAGCCGGTTGCGGCGCTCGCTCCTCTCCGGCCTGGAGAAGGCGAGCGAGGGCTCGAACGAGCGGCGCGGCGTCCTTGCGACGTTCCTCGATTACGAGCGAAACGCCCCCGATTTTCTCCGGCCCTACGCGGCAAACCTGGCAGGCACGGTTTCTCTGGAGCCGGGGCCCCGGGTTCATGTAACGGTCGACCGGGTGGATCGTACGATCGGAAAAGAAGCGCTTGTGGCCTACCGCTATACCACCGGGACGCTCGGGAACGCGGCTGCGATTGCGGGAGGGCTGCGGTTCGATCTCCCGCTTGCCGTCGTCTTCCTTCAGGAGTACGCGGCACGCCGCAGGATCGCGTTGCCGGCAGGCGGCGCGGGGGTCTATTTGGTCCGGAGCGCCCGGGAGCTGCGACGCGGTGGATACTTCGCCCGCGCCGACCTTCGTGCTGCGCGGCGCGACGCAACCTCAGAGGACCAACCAATCTTCTCGGGCCGGCGCGAAGGGTTCACGGAGCAGAACGCTTTCGAGAACATCATCGAGCAGGTAAAGGCACGAGCCACGGCGCTCTACCGGCTTATGCAAACGGGGGTGTTCCACTTTTCGCTCGGCAGCTCGGCGGAGCGCGAATGCCGGGAGTGCGCGTTTCGCAGGATCTGCAGACGCGATGCGCTTCGCGCCGAGCGCTTGGCCGCGAACCTCCGGGGCACCGGAGGAGTCAACGTGACGGACGCCATCGGATAAACGGCCGTCGGATAGAACGACACCGGATAAAGGAGACGGAACCGGCATGGAAGGTACGTTTCGACCAACGCTGCCTCAGCATCTTGCAACCGATTACCAGCGTAACCTGGCGGTGACCGCCGGGGCAGGCACCGGGAAGACCGCCGTTCTTACCCGGCGGATCGTGCGGATTCTGGCTCGGGAAGAGCTTGGGCTCGACCGCTTGCTGGTGCTCACCTTCACGGATAAAGCCGCCGTAGAGATGAAGGAGCGGATCTACCGCGCAATCGAGGAGAAACTCGAGCGGGCTGGGGACGGGCGCGGCTCAACCGCGGGAGCTCGCTCGGCGGATCGACGGCTGCGCCATTTCCAGTGGCTCAAGGATACGTTTCTCCAGAACTATGTCAGTACGTTCCATGCCTTCTGTGCCGCCGTGCTCCGCGAGTACCCGATCGAAGCGGGAGTGGATCCGTACTTTCGCATCCTCGACGAGACGGACAGCATGTTCGTACTGCGGCGAAGCATCAGCCGCTCGATTCGGGAGCTGGCCGCGGACAAGCAGAATGCGGACCTGCAGCTGCTCAGCAGCGAGTTTTCGCGCAGCGCGCTCGCAGGCGTCCTCTTCACCGTCATTCGCAGACGGGAGGATACCGGAGCGTGGATCGAAGAGTTCGGAGCGCTCGACTGGGATTGCTATCGCGATCGCTTGCCGGCGTACCGCGCGTGCATGATCCGCGAGATGGCGTACAAGCTCCACTGCGGCGGAGAGCTCCGGGTATGCGCGCAGGAGCTCGAGGCGGCGGCGCCCGGAAGCGAGGCCGAGGGCTCGAAGCTCGAAGAGAAGCGGGCCACGTTGCTCAGGCTGGTCCGCGAGCTCGATACCCAGAGCGCCCGGGCCGCGGATACCTCCCCGGACGCGGATCGGCTTGTATCAACGAAACAAGCTATCGAGCACGAGCTACGGATTCCGAACCGGAAGCCGAAGGTATGGCACTCCGGCGCGTTCGAGCGGATGAAAGCTGCGATGTACCGGCTCCGATACGTGGTCCGGGCGTTTCCCGTGGAGGAGTTCGAGCTCGTCCCGGAGCATGAGAGGGAGGGATTCGCGCTCTTGCAGGCCCTTTCGCGTGTTGCGCAGTACTGCGTGCGCGCATACCGCAAAGACAAGGATGAGGCCAACTACCTCGATTTCCAAGACCTCCAGTTGCTGGTTCACCGGTTGGTGAGCGAGGAGCGCCACGCGCACGTACTGCGGGAGCTCCAGGATCGCTTTCAGTTCATCATGGTGGACGAGTTCCAGGATACGAACGAGCTTCAGTGGCGTATCGTGCGGAGGATCGCCGCCGACCCGAATGGCGCGGTCACCGATCCGAAGCTCTTCGTCGTCGGTGACGAGAAGCAGGCGATCTACTCCTTCCGAGGCGGCGATGTGACCCTCTTCTCACGAGTGCGACACGAGCTGATCCGCGCGAATCGAGCGGCAGGTCATGATGAACGTGCGTTCGCGCTTGCTGCCGAACACGATAGCGAGTATGAGGACGCGCGCCGGAGGTACGTATCCGACCTCGAGATGAGTCATGCCGGCGAGATCGTGTTCGCGGACAACTTCCGCTCCGCCGAGGTTCCGGTCAACTTCATCAACATGTTCTTTCGAGACCTCCTCCATCGGGAAGTATACGAGGAATACGACGCCAAGCCACAGCTCCTGCGGTGCTCGGGCAACCGCGCGCGCGGCAGCGTCGAGCTGTTGCTCGTGGACGCCGACGCGCCGGCGCCCCCCGGGGCGCACGCCGGCGTGGGAACGGAGCGGCAGGGCGGCGCAGAGCCGACCACGGAGGAGACACGCGCCTCCCGGGCGGGGCCGCCGGCGGACCCGCATTTCCGGGAGGCGATCCTCATAGCCGAGAAGATCCGGGAGGTGTTTTCCGGAACGGACGAGCGATACGCCCGGGTGCGCGAGAACGCGCGGGCGGGGAAGCCCGCCGTCGCGATTCTTCTCAACCGCCGCACGATGATCAAGACCTACGAAGAGGCTCTTCGACGAAGCCGTATCGAGTTCACGGTCGTCCGGGGGCGCGGGTTCTATCAACGCCAGGAAGTTGTCGACTTGGGGAATCTTCTCGACCTCCTGGTGCACCCGTGGGACGACCGGCGGCTCGTCGCCTTCCTCCGTTCTCCGGCGGGGCACGTGTCCGACGAGGCGATCTTCCTGCTGGCCGAACAGCTCGAAGGGCGTTCCCTCTGGGAGAAGCTTCGAACGTTTGCGAAGCGCCGGCGCCACGCGGAGTCGGGAGCAGCTTCGGAGCTCGCCTCGACGGTTACTCCGGAGGACCGCGATGCACTCCTTCAGGCGGCCGGGAACCTCGAGCGGTGGATGGACCTTGCGGGACGCATGCCCGTTACGGAGTTTCTCCAACTCGTCCTGGACGAGGGCGGCTACTACGCGAGCCTCGCGCGCGGAGACCGGGGCGACCAAGCCGTGTCCAACGTGGAGAAGCTCGTCGAAAGCGCACGGCGGATCATGCTGCAGGACGACGGCGGCGTGACCGAGTTCGCCGATTGGCTCTCGAACCGAATCGATCATGTCGAGGAGGAAGGAGAAGCGGACATCGATATCGGCCTCGGCGGAGCCGTGCAGATCATGACGGTACACCAGGCGAAAGGGCTGGAGTTCCCGATGGTGTTCGTGCCGGATCTGGGAGCCGGATTCAACTTCGGAGCACGGGAGAAAGTGCATGCAGGCTACATCCCGCACGAAACGTGGATAGGTGAGTCGGGGATCGAGCGGCGCGAATCGTTGGAGATCGGTTTGGATGCGCCGAATCCGGAGAACGAATGGGAGCCGGAACCGACGCTTGCGAAGCGGATCATCCGCAAGCGTACGCGCAATAAGCAGCTTGCGGAGCGGAAGCGCCTCTTCTACGTAGCGGCAACGCGCGCGGTGGATCACCTCGTGCTCGTCGGTCACGCCAAGTTTTCCAGCCCTCAGGTGACCGTGCGAGTTCGATATGCGCCCCTCGATGAGTTAGGCAATTGGATGGAGTGGATGAACCGGATTCTAGGGCTCTCGTATCTAGGCGACGGCCTGCGCGGCGAGCTCCATTACGGCAACGACGCGGGTACGCCGATGCGAATCCCGTATCGATGGTTCGCAGGCGAGCAAGCCGGCGCCGGTCAGGATGCGGAGTACCGAACGGAGTTTCCGCTGGAGCCGTCTTCTTGCTAAACTGAATCTGAGCAACTCCGCACGCAGAACTTGGCGCATGCTGCCGGCCGAGTCGCCGAACTCACCCTCAACACGATCCGGCCGAAACGCTCACTCGACTCGACACAACACCGGCCCTATCGGCTTCCGATCCGAGAGGCGCATCGCTTTGGCTTCTCGCCGGCGCCAAGAAGCGGCGGGACCGCCCACTCTCTCAGTGCAAGCTATTCAGGCACGGGAAATTCTTCCTCGCGCGGCTCGGCAGGGGTGGGAAGACCGAGACACGAATAGATGCCGAGGGTGGACACGCGAGCCATGTACAGTGCCATCCGGTCGGGGCCGGGCTGCATGCCGCCCTCGAGCCACCACCGGGCCAGACTGACCTGGATCCCGACGGCGACGTGCACCAATGCGTCGACCGGGACCGTCGGGTGCAGCGTCTGGTCTACCTGTCTCAGGCGTGATGCGACGTGTGACGCCGCGTTTTCCTCAAAGCGCTGAAGAAATTCCGCAAGCCGCCCTTCGGTAATCATCGCGCGATAGAACCGCTCGTTTTCCCGGACGTGCTCGAAGAACCGGACTGCCGCGGGATGCGGCTCGTCGAGATCGACTGCCGCGGTGTCGCTTGGCGGCGGCGGTGCCTCAGCGAGCAGGTCGTTGAGGCGGTCGGATATGCCTTGATTCAGCAGGTCTTCCTTGTCTTCGAAGTGCGCGTAGAAGGTCGACCGGTTGACCATTGCCCGGCGGGTAAGGTCCGTGATGGTAATTGCGTGTAGGCCTTTCTCCACGACGAGATCGATAAGGGCGTCCCATAACGCCTTCCTGGTCTTGCGTATCCGCAAATCCTGATGGTCGCGGTCGCGGCCACCGGTTCCTTCCGTCGTCGTCATCCGTGTCCCCCTGTTCATCCCGTACGGCGGGGCACGCCCTGGAGCCCACACCTCACGCCATTCTCGTTTCAATCCACGTCTAACACATCGTAGCTTATCCAACATAACGTTGCAATACAAGCGTCGTACTCCGCTCCGGGGTAGGAAGCACGCGATTGTGCCACGAGTCACCCAATGTGCCGTACACAGGATCCGGCGGATTGTTGGTTCAGCTACATTCGCGGCCGATCTGTCGTTTGCGCTGCACGCTCGGAGGGTGCAGACTACATTCATCCAACATTCTGTTGTTTCAACAACACAATGTATAGTAAGGAGCGGCGTATGATACGCGACAGAGTAGCAAACAAGCTGGCGGACATCGCGATTCACCACCGCAAGGCGGTGTTTGTGATATTCGGCCTCCTGACGATCGGAAGCCTCATCCTCAGCAGCAACATCAGCGTGATTACCAGCACCGACGAAATGCTCGGAGAGGACAATCCCGCGGCACAGCGCTTCGGCGAGATTACCGAGGCGTTCGGATCGACCGGCTCCCTCATCGTTGCCGTCGAGGGCCCGAATCGCGAGTCGATGATGGAGGCGGCGCATCGCGCCGTCGATCGCATCGAGAATCGCGACGATATCATGAGGCATGTCCGCGCCATCGATCTCACGGTCGACCCGGACTACGGACTCGAATGGGGGCTGATGCTCGCCGAGGACGTCGGCGACATCGAGGATTCCCAAAGGTTGCTCGAGCAACGGTCGTTACAAGGATTTCTGACGGCGTTGAACGACATGTACGAGGATGTCGTACTGGAAGACGACGACCAGTTCGCGACCAATCAAGACGAATGGGACGGCGCACAGGCGCTTGCCGGGATCGAGCTGTTCACTCGTGCGGCCGGCGCATCGGTGTCCGGTGGAGATCTCCCGCCCAAGGTTGCCGCGGCATTTTCCGGGGAGCATACCGCGAACCAACGTGCAGGAAACGAGCGGACTGAGACAGTAGGCAATCCGGCGGCAGCCCAGGCCGGCGCCCTTGTCCGCACATTCTTCGCCGGCGATTTGTACCGGTGGTCGCCGGACGACGATATGCTCACATTCTCCATTCAGCCGAACTTCCCGCTCGACGATCTCGACGCAACCCGCGAATCGGTCTACGGGCTGCGCGAAGTCGCAGGTGCGATCGAGGAGGAAATCGACGGGGTACGCGTAGGAATCGGCGGCGAGATCGCGCAGAACCAGGACGAGCAGGACGCGGCTAGCGCCGACATGCTCGTTCCCGCGTTCGTGGCGCTCCTGCTCATCGTGGCGCTTTTCGCGGTATCGTTCGCTCGTTTTCGGAACATCTTCTTCGCGATTCTCACGCTCATAGTCGGCATTCTGCTCACCGCCGGCGGAATCGCCTTGACCGTCGGCCACCTGACCTTCATTACCTCGGCTTTCGTGGTGATTCTCATCGGCCTCGGCATAGATTTCGGCATTCATCTCGTAAGCAACTACGACGACTTCCGCGAACAGGGACTCGATCCGCCCACGGCCATCCGCAAGGTAATGCACGCCGGCGGCACCCCAATCATGCTCGGCGGCATAACGACCGCCGCCGCTTTCTTCACGCTCTCGGTCGCTCGAATGCCGGCGGTAGCCGAATTCGGCGTAATCGCCGGCCTCGGTGTAGTTCTGACGCTCGCAGCCACGATGATCCTGTTGCCGGCGCTCATCTTGAGTTTTGGAAGCAAGCACGATGTGAGGTCGTTCCGGCGCCGCTTTCTGATCAACTACGGATTTCTCGCAGCGATCGGCTCGGCACTTTCACGCCACCGTCTCGCCGCAGTCATCGTGATCGTAGTCCTAACGGTGATCGGCGCTACGCTTCTCCCCGGCAACAGAATTGACTACGACATGCTGAACATGGGGCCGTCGACCGGGCCCGCGGTCGACACGCAGCGGCGCATCATGGACCGCATGGAGGTCTCCCCGTTCACGGCGCTCACGACCGCCGATTCAGTCGAGGCGGCGCGCGAAACGGCCGGGGCCCTGCGGCGGCAGAGCCTCGTCTCCCGCGTCGCAACTATATCCGATCTACTGCCGCCTGAAGACGAGATCGACGAACGGCTGGCAACGATCGCAGCCACCGGCCCCGACACCGGTGGTACCGAGACGGGCAGTGGCAACGACGGCGGCGGCGATGCGGACAACACCCACCCGGCCGGTACTGGCGCCGATGCCTTGCCGGAGCGTACCGCGGAGGATGTCCAGCAGCTTGCCGATGAGATCCAACGCCTCGAATGGAATGTGATCGAGCTCGGCGACCTTGCCGTTGCCGGTCTCGGCGAGAACAACCGGGTCGTGCGCCGCCGCGACGCCATGATCCGCGAGATTATCGGGGCAGAGGTGGGCGAACCGGGCCGCGAAGTATTCCAGAACGCAATCGAGGCGATCACGGCGGACCCCGAGGCAAGCGCCGAGCGGCTCGCCAGGCTCGACGCAGCGTTCGCCTCGGCGATGCAGGAACAGCAAGCGCGGATGCAAGTCGATCGCGCGCCGACGGTCGACGACATTCCGCAGAGCATTCGGGCGAACTTCGTGTCCGATGCAGGTGACAGCTTCCTGACGACCATTGTTCCGGTCGCCGCTACCCACGACTGCGACGAAATCCTACTCGCCTATCACAGCCAGCTCCGTGAGGTCGACCCCGGCGTAACCGGAAGCGTCCCGCTCTATGTAGCTCTCGTCGACGACTTGTTCACCGACGGCTCCGAGGCGGCTGCATGGGCGGCTCTGGTGGTCTTCTTGGTCATGATTGCGATCTTCCGGAGGCCCGGCCATGTCCTGCTGGCGTTCGGTTCGGTGGCAGTGGCGATTGTCTGGACCTTCGGGATACTCCCGCTACTCGGCATGCCGTTGATAGCGTTCGTGGCGGTTGTATTCCCGCTCTTGATCGGTATCGGGACCGACTTCGCGATGCACATCCTCCACCGCTACGAGCACGAGGGAGGCAACATCGTATCGACTCTACGATACACCGGAAAGGCGGTATTGCTCTCGTCGGTGACGACGATGCTGGGCTTCGGCTCTCTTGCGCTCATGGGCGAGGTCGGCGCCGTCGCCGCGCTCGGCACCCTGCTGTTCGTCGGTATCGCCGCGTGCCTCGTTGCCACAGTTGTCGGCCTCCCGGCGTTCCTCGGCCTTCGGAGGCCGCCGCAGCATGAGTCGCGAAACGGAGGCTGACCGGAACGGAGTATACGGGCGCCCGGCCGCCCGTGAAAGCTGGCCGGGAATACCACGCGCCCCGGGACACGGCAGCGGTCGCGGGGCGCATACACAGGAGGACTGTATGAAAAGGCACAGTGCGAAGAGGGGCAAATCGGCGATCGGGCTTCTAATCCTTCTTCTGATGGCAGTTACCGCAGGTGCCACGCCGGAGTCACCCGGGCAGATAATGCAGCGTGTCGACGAGCAACGTGGTCCGGAAAGCTCCCGCGCGCGAATGATCATGCGCATCTTCAATGATGCCGGTGCCGGCGCCGGCGACTACGATCGAGAGATTCGCATGCTCTCCTACGGGCGCGGAGCCGACGAATCGCTCATCGAGTTTGTCAGTCCCAGAAGCATACGCGGACTGCGCGTACTCGATCTCGACGGCGCCATACGCGTCTTCTTCCCATCGACCGGGCGAGTCCGGAACATCAGCGGCACCGCCCGCGGCGGATCCGTGGGCGGCGTCGGCGGCGACTTCACCTACGAGGACATGGGCGGCGCCGGCTTCGCAACCGACTACGGTGACTTCGAGATGGAAGACGACAGCGCCGGCAGATGGGTCATCTCGGGAGCTCCGTCAGACGAGGACAGCCAGTACAGCAGACTCGTATTCCACATCGATAAAGAACGATACGTGCCCGTACGCATCGACTATTACGAGAACCGAACGCAGGTAAAACGGCTCGACGCCGGCGGAATCCAGAACATCGCCGGTCGCTACGTGGCAACCGAGCTGACCATGCACAACTTCGCCGACAACAGCCGTACGGCGATTCGTATGCAGGACGTCGAATGGGACGTGCCACTCGACGACGACCTGTTCGACCCGAACCGATTCCACCGGTGAAACGGCATGTGACGGCATGTGGCGGCGGGTGGCGGCGAGGACCCGCAGGGCCGCAGGCACGCCTGCGGCCACCCGAGTGGCGGACGTCCGCCGGCTCCCGCCGCTACCGCCGCCGGTGCACTACCGACAAGGGAGATAGGAGATGAACGACGAACGACTTCTGACGCAGATACGACGCCGGTTACCGGCTTCCGCACTGCTGGCGGTTCTCCTTGCAGCACCGCTCGGCGCCGGAGAATCGAACTATCTGGACGATCAGCAAAACGAGAGGACCGAGGCCGAGTTCGGCTGGGATGACGACTGGAACGACGACCAGGACGAAAACGCATGGGGAGACGATGACTGGGGCGACTGGAATGACACCGGGGACGGAGGGGAGATCTCCGGCTATTTCGAGTCGACCGGCCTGACGCTCCTCCCGCGCGGCTTCGACGGAGAGCCGCACTTCGGCCTTCAGAGTATCCTCCGGTTACGTGGACAATTCTACCCGGCGAACGCCCTAACCATCACTGTTGAAGCCGAGTACCGCGACCGGCGGGGGGCGGCCAATTCATTGACGCGGCAGAGCCTCATTGGTGCTCCGGCACTCGTTGAGCAGGATCAAGCGAGCTTCCCGGGGACCGACTTCAACCGGGAGCTCGTCGTGGACTATGCGTACGCTTCAGCACGACTCGGTCCGCTCGATCTCCGCGCGGGACGTCAGCCGATCGCTTGGGGCACCGCGTACGCATTCAACCCGACCGAGCTGATGAATCCCGCGAGCTTGGCCGAGCTCACCGGCGTGGAGCCACCCGGACTGACCGCGATCGCGCCAGGTATTTCGATCGGCACCGGCTTCGGCCTCGAGGGTTACGTGGCTTTTGAGGACCGGTCGCGGCGCGCCACTGCCCTTTCGGGCCTTGCGGAGGCGAGAAATCTACCGTTCGGTGTCCGCGTTCGTGCGTTTGCCGGTATGTGGGACCTCGCCGCCGGCTTCATCCGCGCCCTGGACGCCGGGCCCGGAGCGGACGCCGGTGACTTCACGCCTGCCGCGCGTGACTATGCAGTGGGCGAAGTTGCCGGACCCCTCGGGCCGGTGACTGCCTACGCTGAGGCCGCAGTCGAGATCACCCCCGAGGAGGAGTGGAAACTCGAGCGCTCCATCGACGGTGCAATCGGATTTCACTACGAGATGCCCTTCGGGCTCGGACTCCAAGTGGAGTATCACCGCGGCGGCAGAGGCGCTTCCGATCCCGCCGACTACGACCCACAGGCGCGGATCGCAGGCCGTCTGGCCGCTCGCGACTACCTGGTGGGAATCGCAGACTATTATCTACTCGATGACACGGTTCACACGGTTCTCGCCTCGCTCGTGAACCTGAACGACGGAAGTGTGACCCTCATCCCCGAAGTCCAATACGCAGCGCTCCCCGACCTGGAGCTCGGCTTCGGCGCGTCGCTCCTGCTGGGCCCGGACGGGAGCGAGTTCGACGGACGGTTCGATCTACCGCTCGACCCCAATTCGGCTAAGAGCGCACAGATCGATATCGGCCGGCCGCAGCTCTTTCTCTCGGCGAAGTGGCATTTCTGAACGTCCGATAGGGGAACAATAGGGGAGGCGGAGACCGCTGAGACGCTCCGCCGACGGGATTGAATCTCGGCTGCTATCAAGGCAGGCCGGGCCGGCTTGAAACACCGATCCGACCTGCCCGCCTCCTGAGAGGGAAAAGGGGGCTTACTCCCGGTAGCGGCCGCGGTTGAACGCGTCGCGTACGGCGGACCCGAGCTTGCTGGATCGAATAGTAGCGCCGGATACGCCGTCCACTTCCGTTTGGATAGCGTCGAGCACGGGCGTACCTTCCGGAGTGCCCTCCATGTGTTGGAGCCGCTCGATGATCTCATCACGACCGGTTGCGCCGATCAGGTAATCGAGCGCTTCCTCGTACTGCCGGGCCATTCCTTCAATCTGCTCCGCGGTGAAAAAATAGTCGTCGGGAACGTTCGGATTGTCCTCGTACACGATGCCGTCATACTGCTGATACCGAACACTTGCCGCCACGATCTCCTCGTTTTCGATGGTGATCTGAAGGCTTACGTTGTGCTCCCGGTCATCGAAGTGGCCACGGTAGTCACCGTCCGCCAGCTCCCATACCGGCCATTCCGCTTCAGCCGGACCCGGATCAGCCGTGGCAGCAACTATGATCGCTACGATCGATAGCACGAGCGCAACAGCAGCGACAATCAGGGCGATTTTTGTGCCGTTCATTGTGGTATCCTCCTTGTTCGTGACACTCAACTGATGATCTACCGTGCATCACGGATACCATCCTGTCAAGCTTAGAGGAAGAATCACGTTCCGCAAGAATCGTTTCACGTATTCGCACCTGCAATCGCTGTGGTGTCCGGGAGCGTAGAACCGACGCACAGGATAGGAGATAGTGTCTCGAGCCAACTCGAAAGTCGTGAATCCGGGAAAGATAACCGCATGGCACGGATCACACACGCCATAAAGACACCAAAGCGGCCAAGACCGCTCCGGCCGGAGACACCCACGTGCTGGTTCACTCCCCCTCGTCGTCGAAGCGGTACTCGTACCCTGCAAGCTCTTCCTGGGCCTCGACGCGATAGCGCCCGACAACCCGGCCTTCGTCGAGCACCACGACCTCGTAGCGGGTAATCGTCGTCCCGCCGTGCTCCTCCATCGATACCCCGCGCACGCGCACCGTCTCCGCACCGGTCTGCGGGAACCAGCCCGGCACCGGGTTCCAGCACTTGAGCGTATGCCACTCGTTATCTAGAGACGTCAGAATCTCTCGATCGGTCTCCTCGGAGCTCACCTTGCGCCTCCTTCGCGGTCGCCGGCTACGTACAATTGCCGTTCACGACCGAACGCTCGCTTCCGGCTCGAGCTCGTAGCCCGAAGCCTTCCACTCCGCGACACCCTCGGCCACGCGCCATGCTGAGAAGCCGCGCTCTTGCAGCCACCGGACCGCCTCGTACGAGAGCGCACAGTACCGGCCGCGGCAGTAAGCGACCACCTCCTTGTCCTTCGGAAGCGAGTCGAGCTGCTCACGCAGCTCCTCAATCGGAAGCGAAACCGCCCCCGGCACGTGCCCCGCCTCGTACTCCTCGCGCGGGCGCACATCCACCAAAACGACCTCGTTATCGGCCAATCGTTCGAGAAGTTTCGGATAATCGACCGGCTCCACCCGGTCCCCGGATTCCAAGAGCTCCTGCATCGCAACTTTCACCTCCGAGAGCTCGCTCGCAGCGAGCTCCACTACAGCGCTCCACAGCCGTACGCCGAAAGTGGTCGCGCTGTAATAGACGCGGCGCCCCTCCTTGCGACTCCGCACGAGCTTCCGATCCAAGAGCACATGGAGGTGGTGCGACACGGTGTTGATCTTCGCCCCGAGCGTACGCGCCACATCCTCCACGCTCCGCTCGCACTGCGCCAGAAGCTCGAGCAACTCGAGTCGCGACGGCTCCGCAAGCGCTCCCATGACCGAACCCACCTCACGGTATACCGTCTCTTTAAACCCCGTCCCCTGCTCGTCACTCATACTCGTTACTCCTTCGGTTTGCCGGTCCCGGTGCCCCTAGGGGAACACGCTCAGCCACGCCACGCCCTGCGGCAGCGTCCCCCACCGCCCTACGCGAAGCCAAGCCAAGCCAAGCCACGGCCGGCCCTACGACGGCACGCCGGACATGTGACCATCCGTGCACGCCACGTACAACGATATTATTCCGACACTTCGATGTCAATTGGAATCTCGATGCGTTGCATACAGCGTGCGGAGGAAGATGGCCTCGAAAACAGCCTTTGCGATCGTCGGGCTCGTTTCGTACGCGCTTGCTTTGGGGCCCGAGACGAGATGGCGAACGCTAGGCTGCTCTCGCAGGCGGGGGCTGACGCCGACGGCTATCCCGGAGCCACCGCTTCTCTCCCGAGCGACGCCTTCTTGTGTATCCGCGACTTCCCCCGTCTGGGCGTCTTTCCGTCCAGCTGTGGTTTCCCGCTTATACACCTTCCGGTTCGCACGTTGGTTACTCCCGGAAAACCGGTTCGACCAGCCTGATTTGCCGCGCCTGCGGATCAACTTCCGTCATTACGCCGAGCGGCAATATGGTCTGCGGATCAGTGTGGCCGCAGTCCATGTTCGTCACGATCGGAAGCGTGCTACAACCAAACTCGCCCGCTACCACGTCCGTGGTTACCTGATCCAGGCGGCGCTTCGCCTCGTCGCTATAGCCGCGGGCACGGCCGAAGAGGAGCGCCGATATCCTCTGGAAGATGTCTTGCATCCCGTAGTTTCGCAGCATGAATCGTACGAGATCCACCGGCGGAATCTCATCGGACGTCTCGAAGAAAAGGACCCTCCTGTCCCAGAACGTTCGCTCGGGCCAGAAGTCGGTGGCCTTCATCATCTCGAGCACATCGATACACCCACCGAACAACCGCCCGGGGCACCCGGAGTAGACTCTATCGTACCCCCGCAGATTGGAGAACCATGCCGCACTGAATTGCTGCGGAAAGGCCCTCTACCACAGCGTGGGGACCTCGTAGCGGGCAATCTTATGATCCCGAGTCAGGAGAGTCAGACCTTCATCGTGCGCCTGCGCCACGAGGGCCCGGTCGAAAGGGTCGTGGTGGTGAAAAGGCAAGGCGGACAAGGTCGGAAGATAACGCAACGTGAACGGCAACTCGCTCCACCCCTGTGCGGCGACTTCCTCTCGCAACGATTCCATAGGAACGGCTTCGAGCTTCCCGAGCGACACCTTTACCGCTATCTCCCAGCCCGAGACAGCGCTGAGGAATACGGTGCCGGCCGGCCGGCTGAGTACGTTCGTGACTGCCGGAGACAGCCGTTCCGGCTGAACCATCCACCAGAGAAAGACATGCGTATCCGCCAAATAGCTCATGGTGCACGTCCCTCAAACGCCGCAGTCACCTGCTCGTCCTCCTCGTCGAAGTCGTCGTGGATGACCACCTTCCCGCGCCAGGCGCCGGGCTTCGGTTTCGGGCCTTCCTCCCGATACGGCACCAGCTTGGCGACCGGACGACCTGCGCGCGCAACAACGATCTCCTCGCCGCGCTCCACTTCGGTCAGAAGCCGTGACAGCCGGCTTTTGGCTTCGTGCGTGTTCACCGTTTTCATTGGACTTAGTTTAGCTAAGTTTATGCCATGCGTCAAGGTATTCTTGCCTCGTCGCGAGAACAGCGGTAGACTTACCCGTGCAATGCGCACGTACGAGTCACTCCTTGCGCTCATCGAGGAACTCAAGGGCGACGCAGCCCAAATTGAACGACTCAAAGAGCGTAACCGTACCGCGTGGGAACGCATTGAAGCCGGCGCCGACGATCCCGTCGACTGGGGTGCCCTTGGTTTCACCATCCATTCATTATACGGAGTACTGGAAAACTACTTCCTGCGTGTATCAAAGTACTTCGAAAACAGCCTGCCCCCTGATCGATGGCATCAGTCGCTTGTAGAGAAGATGAGGCTCGAGATTCCCGGAGTTCGTCCCGCCGTGATCACCGATCCGGAGCACTACCGAAGCGTGCGGGAAATGCGTGCGTTCCGGCATAAGTTCCGCCATCTATACGGAGAAGACCTCGATCCGGAGAAGACCCGCCGAGTGCAGGCGCACGTCATCTACTTTCTTGGTGAGTTCCCGAGAATCCACGAAGAGTTCACAGGCAAGCTCCGGAGCATTGCAGATGCCCTTTGATCCCGAACCGTATGCCGAAGGCATACGCAGACTGAATCAGCGCGAGCTGAAGCGAACACGCGACCACGCCCATGCCGCCCGGCGGGATGCGCATTACCTTGCCCGACGGATTGGGGAGGACGATCCGAACGTTTCGCGCGTATACCTCTTCGGTTCTTTGCTCGAGGATACTCCGCGCCGTCCCAATTTCGACATTGACCTAGCGATTGAGGGCGGAGACGTCCATCGTGCCATGGAGCGTGCTGAGGGCATCGACCGGCACGTGGATATAGTGTGCCTCCATCTGCTACCGCGGCATGTGCAGCGGCGAATCCGGGAAACCGGGGTGGTGCTTTTCGAGCGCGTTCAAGCGTGACCTCGTTCGGTGCGCGGCCTCGAAGGCGGTCGAGAACCGTTCGACTCATCACTGTGCGGCGCTCACGTGCGGAGGAGAAGGCGTTGTATGAGCGAAACGAACAAGGATAACCTCGAAGATCGATTCGACGCTGGGGAGCGAGTCATCGGCTTCTTTGATACCGACATCGTGTTGACGGTCGATCGGCCGGCCGATCTTGCCACAATCTTGAACCTATCCGCAATTGCTCGTGAATCGGGAATGAACGTTCAAACCCTTCAAAGGAAAGTGCGACGGCGCACACCCCTCTCCGGAGACGAGACCAGGAAAATCATCGAGACACTCAAACGCCATCGGTTGATGACGGTTGCTTAACGGTGCGGCACGACTACGGTTCGGGATTTCTCGCGAAATCGTGAAGGTATCCTCCGATTGTCCGCGTTGCGACTGCCACCGAGGAAACCATCGTACAACCCCCCGGGCACGATCGATGAAAGCAGCACGGCGTCGCTCGCGCCGAGAATCTCAGCAATCCGATCGTCATTAGCCAGGAGGTCAGTGTGTGTAGGCTAGGACTTCCTGGCTGTGGCAACGCAACGGCATGAGGGACCAAGGTCTCGGGCTCGGCATTGGTGCCCGCTGCCGCATGTTGAGGACCTGCAACGCGTCGGATGCACAGGGGGCTCCCGCGAAACCCTGGTTGCCGTGTGCAACCGCCCCCCGGTACCGCCATAAAACTCGCTCACATCCATTCGATCTTCCCATTGACATTGCAATATCAGAATATTATGCTTCCTACTGTCAGGTATGCGGGTACATCCCGTACCTGACCAGACAGGAGGCACGCAGTACGATGGATACCAATAGAATACTGATTCTCGGTGGTGGATTCGGCGGATTGGAGGCTGCGGTCAGACTTCGAGAGGCGCTCCCGGAGTCTGCCGAGGTTACGCTTATCGATCGCTCGGATTCGTTTGTGATCGGTTCCCGCAACATCGACGTTCTCGCGGGACAAGAGACTCCCGCCGGCGTGAGACACTCGTACCGCCCCCTTCGCGAGCGCGGCGTTCATGTGGTGCAGGACGCGATCTTGGAGATCGATCCCCACAGCTCCCGGGTTCGGACGGAGCGGGCTACGTGGAGCTATGACTATCTGCTCGTCGGACTCGGTGCGGAGCTGGCCCCGGAGGCCACGCCCGGCTTTGCCGAGCGCGGGCACCACTTCTACAACCCGGAGGCAGCCGGACGTCTCCACGACAAGCTCCGGACGCTCGAGTCCGGTACGCTTGTGCTTTCGATTTTCGGAGCGCCCTACCGGTGCCCGCCGGCACCGTTCGAAGGCGTCGTGGCTATCGACAGCGTGCTCCGGGAGCTCGGAACCCGGGATCAGATCGACATCGTGGTTACTGTACCAGGCTCAGCCCCCCTCCCCTTCTCGCCGGAGACCTCCGAGCTCGTCCAAAACCAGCTTTCGAAGCGGAACATCGAGATCCAAACGGATCGGCAGATCGCCGGGCTCCGGCCGGCTCAAACCCCAGCGAATGATGCCGGAGACAGTCGAACGGTCGTCGAGTTTGCCGACGGGTCGCAAATGGAGGCCGATCTCTTTGCGGGCGTTCCCCTCCATCGACCTCCCCAAGTAGTCCGCGACTCGCCCTTGGGCAACGGTGCGTGGGCCGAGGTCGATCGGCACACCCTCGCCACTTCCTTCGACAACGTATTTGCCGCCGGCGACTGCGCGGCAATCGGGGACGGCAATGTTACCGTACCCAAAGCCGGCGTATTCGCCGAGGAAAGTGCCCGCGTGGCCTCCGAGCACATCGCAGCTCGCATCCAGGGGCAAGAAGCCACAGCCGAGTTCCGCGGGGAAGGGGCGTGCTATTTCCAACTCCCCTCCGGAGAGGTGGCGGCGCTCAGAGCAAGCTTCTTCGGCGGCCCCACTCCGCAGGTTCGACTCGAAGGGCCTTCCCAAGCGCTCCGCGCCGAGAAGAAGGAGTTCATTGCCGAACGGGTGGAACGCTGGTTCGGCGGAGCCGGCGCCACCCAGTGACGGACCAGTGCCGGAACAGGAGAGCCGACTGCAGCCCCACAGACCGAACGAAGCAAGCGGGATAGAACCCGCCCAACGCACCGTGTGACTATCACGGGAAAGCGAGCAAGGAGGAAGCGATGAAGACATACTTCATACTCAACGACCCCCCATACGGAACCGAGCGCGCCTACAACGCGCTTCGCCTCGCCGCGAATCTAGCCAAACGCGAAGACGAGCAGGTGAAGCTCTTTCTCGTAGGAGACGCCGCCTCGTGTGCCAAGAAGGCACAGAACACGCCCAAGGGATTCTACAATGTAGAGCGAATGCTCCAAGCCGCCGCCCAAAAGGGAGCCGAAATCGGCGTGTGCGGGACCTGCATGGACGCACGCGGTATCGCCGACGAAGAGCTCGCCGAGGGAACGCGGCGCAGCACGCTCGATGAGATGACCCACTGGACGCAGTGGGCGGACAAGGTTCTCGTCTTCTAGATTATAGATAGGAAGGATGCCACCGACGATGGCGCCGGCCCGGACCGGCCATTCGCGGTCGCGCACCGCGGCCTCCGGCACGCGCCTCCGCGGGCAGCAGACCCGCGGACAGCAGACCCGGAGCCCACCCAGCCCGAATGGACCGAGACAAAGGAGGCTCCATGATCTACCTCGACTATAACGCGACGACGCCCCTCGATCCCGAGGTGCGTGAGGCCATGTGGCCGTATATGGAAACGGAGTTCGGCAACCCCTCGAGCTCCCATGCTTTCGGCCGCCGGCCTCGGGAGGCGGTCGCCGCCGCACGTCAAGAGGTTGCGGCGCTTATCGGCGCGAATTCCGAGGAGATCGTCTTCACGAGCGGGGGGACCGAATCCAACAACCACGCGATCCTGGGCACCGCCCGGGAGCTTGCGTCGCGCGGGGACCACATCGTCACCTCGGCAATCGAGCACCCCTCGGTTGCCGCCACGTGCGACGCCTTGGAAGCCGAAGGCTTTCGCGTGACGCGGGTCGCGGTCGACGAGCACGGCATCATACGCCTCGACGAGCTGGAACGGGCCCTCGACCGGAAGACGATCCTCATTACGGTGATGCACGCCAACAACGAGATCGGCACCCTTCAGCCCATCGCTGAGATCTCACGCCTTGCCCGGCAGTACGGCATCCGGGTTCATACCGATGCAGCGCAGTCGCTCGGGAAGATCCCCGTCGACGTGGACGCGCTGGGAGTGGATATGCTCTCCGTAGCCGGCCACAAGCTCTATGCGCCGAAGGGAATCGGCGCCCTCTACCTGCGCCGGGGCGTCAAACCAAGCCCGCTCATCTACGGAGGCGGGCAGGAAGGCGGCGTGCGGCCGGGGACGGAGAACGTCATCGAGATCGCGGGCCTCGGCACCGCGGCCCGCGTAGCCGGCCGTGATCTGGACCGGAACAGACGCGAAATGCGCGCCGCGCGCGATCGCCTTGCAGAGCGTCTCGGCGCCGGCTGGGAGATCCATCCCAACGGCAACCCCGAGGCGCGCCTTCCCAACACGCTCAACGTAAGCCTGGCCGGCGTCACCGCGCAGGAGCTCCTCGCCGACCTGGCGGACTCCGTCGCCGCGTCAGCGGGCTCCGCATGTCACGCTGACGAGGTCTCCGCCTCGCCGGTCCTCCGAGCGCTCGCTGTCCCCGACGACCGCGCTCGCGGCACCATCCGCTTCTCTACCGGAAAGCACACCACGCCCGAGGAGATCGACGAAGCAGCCGACCGCGTTCTGGCGGCGGCGCGCCGGCGCGTATCGGCCGGCACTGGATGAGCACGCCGGATAAGCGTCTAGGCTCCTCCGGATGAGCGTGGCGGATGAGCGCTTAGGGCCCGGGCCGGGGATTAAGGGTACGAGGAGAGGCCAGGACGAGTGGAGCGAAACGTCGGCCCCGTTCACTCTGTCAAGCGAGAGCAGTGACGCCCGGGAAGCCGCTGCCTCGCCTGTTCCAGGAACCGGGCATGGATCCCGCCGTCGGCGGTCAATTCCGGGTGAAACGTCGCCGCCCATATCCCATCACAGGCTACAAGGACAGGAGTGTCGCCAAGAGCACCCAGGATAGCGACCTCTCCACCTACGCGTTCGACTTCCGGCGCACGGATGAACACGCCGCGGAACGTTCCACCGGAGCTCAAGTCGATATCCGCTTCGAAGCTTTCGCGCTGCCTGCCGTACGCGTTTCGCCGGATACTGATATCCAGCACCCCGATTCGCGGCTGGTTACTTCCGACAATGTCGCGCGCCAGCAAGATTGCTCCGGCGCACGTCCCGAATACCGGCATTCCATCGGTGATGCGGTTGCGGATGACGTCGAGCAGCCCGAATCGATCGCAGAGCATGCCGATGGTGGTGCTTTCGCCGCCGGGGATGATCATCGCATCCGAGCGCCCTGCCTCTTCCGGTGTCCGTACCGGAACCGCGTCCACGCCATGTCCCGCAACGGCATCGATGTGCTTGGCGAAATCGCCCTGGAAAGCGAGGACTCCGACGCGCATCGCCTACCAACCGCGGCCGGCCAGCCGCTCCTGCTCGCCGAGAGCTGCTGAGCTCGTGCCGCTCATCGCCGCTCCGAGGCCACCGCTGAGCTTCGCCAGCGTATCCGGATCGTTGTAGCGGGCGACGGCGTCAACGATCGCCTGAGCCCGGCGCTCGGGATTGTCACTCTTGAAGATGCCGCTTCCTACGAATACCGCCTCCGCTCCCAACTGCATCATGAGCGCTGCGTCCGCCGGTGTTGCGACTCCGCCGGCGGAGAAGTTCGGCACCGGCAGCGCGCGGCGCTCGGCCACTTCCGCAACCAACTCGTACGGTGCGCCAAGGTCGCGGGCAGCGCTCATCAACTCCTCTTTCGGCAGAAGCGATATACGCCGCATCTCGCCGATCACCGTGCGCAAATGGCGAACCGCCTCGACGACGTCACCGGTTCCCGCTTCGCCCTTCGTCCGGATCATCGCGGCTCCTTCGCCGATACGGCGTAGCGCCTCGCCGAGGTCCCGGCACCCGCACACGAACGGCACCTTGAATGACCGCTTCTCCACGTGAAATCGATCGTCGGCGGGAGTCAACACTTCGCTCTCGTCGATGAAGTCGACTCCGAGACTCTGGAGAATCTGCGCTTCGACGAAATGGCCGATGCGGCACTTGGCCATGACCGGAATCGTAACCGCGTTTTGGATGCCTTCGATCACCCGCGGATCGCTCATGCGGGCGACGCCGCCGTGAGCGCGAATGTCCGCCGGCACGCGCTCGAGCGCCATGACGGCCTGCGCTCCCGCGTCCTGGGCAATCTTCGCCTGCTCCGGGCTCACGACGTCCATAATGACGCCGCCCTTCAGCATCTCCGCGAGCCCGACCTTAGTTCGCCAGGCGTCACTCTGTCTGTCCGACCACAGCGTAGTGTTCATCTGCTCTAAGCTACTGGGGGAAGGGTTGCAGGGTCAATGCAGATACAACCTCCCCGTGTCCCAACCCAACCTGCGTTACCACACCTGCGTCAGATCCACGACCGCATGAAGGCGCTCGGTCCGGAACTCGATGCTCTCCCGGTAGGTTCCCGCCGGCTCATATTGGCCGGAAGAGCTCAGACGGAACGCGTGGACTTCGTGCGTCCCCGGATCCACGATCCAGTATTCACCCACGCCCGCGCGCTGGTAGAGATCCCGCTTGAGCGATTGATCGCGAGTGGCGGTGCTTTCCGAGAGAATCTCGACAATGAGCTCCGGAGCATCGTTCACTTTCCGGGGAGATATGATATAGCGGCGCGTTGCGTCGATTATCGCCAGGTCCGGCTGCACCACATCGATCTGCGTAAGATGCACGTCGGTGGGGGCGTCGAAGACCTCAGCCAAGCCGGGCTTCTCCAGCTGCTCGTACAGCTGAAACTGAATGCGGCGCGAGATGCGCTGGTGGTCGGTTCCGGGGGCAGGTGACACGTAGTGATCTCCGTCGATGAGCTCGTGGATGCGGCCGTCGTCCGGAAAGTGGATGTAATCCTCGTAGGTGAGCTTGGTCTGACGGTTCACGACGATCGCCATAGCTTCAGTATACTCCGGTCCCGGGTGGCCGGCAACGGCCATTCACTCTCGCCGGTCCATGGTGCCGGCACGGCATCTGGCGTTCGCCGCGGTGCTTGTTGCTGCCGTCTACGGCTACGGTCAGGTTCGGATGCAGCAGTTGCCGCAGCCCACAGACAGCATCCGTGCGGTGCTCGTTCACCCGAACGCCCCGCGACGGAACCGCGCTCGCCGGCGTGCCGATCAGCTTCGAGTCCTCGTTCGCTCCGCTGGTTCGCGGTTTCACGCTCGAAGTCGAGACACCGATCTACAACGGGGCGCCAACCACCCTCTATCATCCGATCAGCGATCTGTTCGCGTGGGTGATGCTTGCGTTCTCCGGTGTCCTCATTGCCGCAGTCGCTGTTCGTGAGCGAAGGCACCGGCCGTTGTCTGAGGGCACTCAGGCAGATGAGATGGACGAGGGTGACAACGGTCGTTAACGTCTCACGAGCTTCGATGCCTCCGTTTCGACCGCAAGGTTATCTTCTGAGCGCGTCCGAGCACGATCGATTGCAGCCTCGGTCTGACGAAACGGTGCATCCGTGGTCCAGGTAGCGCCAGTGTGAATCGGTAGCAAGATCCGGTCCGCTACCGCCTCAACGCAACCAATTCCACATTCCTATTGACTTTGGAATATCGCACCGATAGGTTGGTAAGAGTTGCAGCCCGCGCTGTCGTGTGTCCCGATAGTGCTTGGGGAACACCTCAGGGAAGGGAGACGAGAACGTGAAAGACCAGCTCACCGAATACGTCATTGCCAACGCGGCGCTCCCGGTGGTGGGGACGGAGGTTGCCGGCGATCCACCGCCCGACGCCATTCACGTCCGCGACGGGCGCATCCGCTGGGTCGGCCATGCCGGAAGCGACGACGCTCCCGTGGACCGCCACGGCAGGAGCAATCTCCCCGTCTACGATCTCGGCGGCAAAACCGTGCTCCCCGGCTTCATGGACAACCATGTCCACACCTTGATCACCGGAGACCACGCGAACCGCCCCAGCCTCCATGGCCTCGACGCCGGCCAGATTCGCGAGACCGTGCGCGCCCTCGTCGCGCAAGAGCCGGGGGACACGCTTCTCTTCGCCTACGGCTGGGACTATCCCACCTGGCCCGACCCTCACAAGCGCCTTCTGGACGAGATCTCGTCTACGCGACCGATCGCCCTGTTCCAGTTCTCCGGACACGCGGCATGTGTAAACAGTGCTATGCTTCGTCGCCTCGGCATCACCAAACGGAGCACCGATCGCCCTGGGGCAGTCGTCGAGCGCGACGGAGACGGAGAGCCCACCGGCATTCTCCGGGAAGGGGCATCGCGGGTCATACACGAGATGCGCCTGCACGACATCCACCGGAGCCGGCACATGGTGGATTCGCTTCTTCGAACTGCGCAAGCCGCCTTCGTCGAGCATGGGATTACGAGCGTCGGCGACAACACCTGGTACGCCGGGTCCGCTCTCGGGTTCACCCGCCTCCGGGATCGCGGAGAGCTACGAACTCGCGTGTCGGCCTGGTCCCGGCGCAGCCTGCCGTATCACGCAGCCCGCATGGCGTTTGCCCCCTACGACCGCGAGCTCGTTCGCCGGGGCCCGGTGAAGGATTTCCTCGACGGCGCCTTCTCTTCCTACTCCGCGCTCCTGCTCGATCCGTACGCCGGCAATTCCGCCGAACACGGCACGCCGCATATCGAAGGCCACGCACTCCGCAGACTCCTCGGTCGGCTCACCTTCCGCGGCCGGCAGGGCGCGTTCCATGCGATCGGGGACGGAGCAGTGCGGAACTTCGTCGACGCAGCGGAGGCCGTCGCGCAAGCGCGGCCCAAATTCACCGAGCTCCGCCACCGGCTCGAGCACTGCCAGCTCGTGGCTCCGGAGGACATCGAGCGCCTCGCTAACCTCGGCATCCTCGCCGCCGTCCAGCCGCACGCAATCTCGTCGCCGGAAAAAGACCGGGAGATCTTGGGTTCCGAGCGCGCCGCTCGCGCATACCCGTATCGCTCGCTCCTGGAAGCCGGCGTCCCCCTTTCGTTTGGCTCCGACTCCCCGGCCGAAGCCACCTTCGCGCCTCTCGAAGGAATCCGGCGGGCCGTTCTCCGCTCGGGCCCGGAGCGCCTCACCGTCCGGCAGGCCGTGGATGCGTATACGCGCGGATCAGCGTACGCCGAAGGGACGGAGGAATGGAAAGGAGCGATCGCTCCCGGCTACGCCGCGGACTTCGTCGTCCTGTCCCACGACCCGCTCGCGTACGACCGAACCGGCGACGAAACGCCGCTTCGTTCCGCCACCGTAGAGACGACGATCATGAACGGTGGTGTCGTCTTCCAACACGAGGACGAAGAGCTCCGGGAACAGGTCGGGAGGTAGGCCCCGACAAGGAAGGGTACGATGGACAGCGAAATGGGCGCAGCAGCATACGATGCCTGCTAGGAGACGGCGCGGGCGCCTGGATCGACTACCCGGGGGCTCCTCGCCTCCATTCGGAAGCGCCGCGCGCTCTCCCACGCGCCACCGTATCCGGCCGCTCCTACGCTGGACGCCCCCCAGCCCATCGCGTATCATGGGGTTGTGGAGGCCGATCAACTCGCCACGGCGTACATACAAAAGTCTCGAGCTCGGCGTAAGGCCCTCCAGGTGCTTTACGAGGAAGAGAGCTACTCGGACACCGTGCGCGAGTCCCAGGAGATCTGTGAGCTTGCCCTCAAAGCTGTATTGCGCCTTATCGGTATCGACCCGCCAAAGCTTCACGACGTAGGGAAAATCGTGAAGCAATATGCGTCCGAGCTGCCCGCCACCATGCAGACGGATGTCGACGTCGTAGCGCGCTACTCCTTTCAGCTGCGGCGTGACCGTGAGCTTGCGTTCTACGGAGCGCTCGACGTCGACCCTGCGCAGGACTACACCCGAGAGGACGCGGACGCGGCCATCTCGCAAGTAGACTTCATCCTGGAATGGATCCGGCCATTGGACGTCAGCCGGCCCTCGAGTCCTAACCGGTCCCAGGAAGCTTCTGACCAGCCAGGCGACACCGATGAAAATGCATAGATCCTACCCCCTCCCCCACTTCGACCTCCGCGAGCTCGAGCCCACCCTTCGCCGGCACTGCCTCGACCTGTACGGCTCTCGACTCGCCGCGGCGTTCGTGGTCGGGTCATATGCATCCGGGACGCACCGGAACGACAGCGACCTGGACCTCCTGTTGATACTCGATTCTTCGGACAAGTCCCGCCCCCACCGCGCCCGCGAGTTCGACGAGCCGCCGGACTACCGTGGGCCCCCGCTTAGCCCGGTCGTGCTCACCAAAGCTGAGTTCCTCTCTGTCCCCCCGTTCGTGCTCAGCCTACTCGAAGCGCACCACGTTCTCTATTCTCGCGATCGGGCAGGGGAGGTCCGCTCGGAGGACGCGCACCTAACAGATGAGGCCACCAGCCTGCTCCACGCCGTTCGGCGCTACGCAAGCGACCACGGGATCACCCGCATCCCGCACAAAGGCGGCGCCTACTGGCGTGGTCTCCCGACTCGCTGAGGCCTACGCTCCCCACAAGCTCGATATCGGCGCCGGCCGAGCCGGTCGCCGACCACAATGAGGCTGACGACGGTCGCGCACAAAACCAGGCCCGGCAGCAGCGTTACCCAGGGCGCCGCATCGAAGTAGGCACGGCTTCCCTCCCGGAGCATCCGGCCCCACGAAGCATACGGGGGCGGCACACCCAGGCCGAGGTAACTCAGAGTAGCCTCCGCCCCGACCGCCGTTCCGAGACACGCCGCAAGGTAGGCGGCGATCGGCGGGCCTGCGGCGGGCAGAACGTGCCGGAATACCGTTCGGGCGGCTCCGGCACCCGTTGCGCGGACGGCAAGGAGATACTCCTCCTCGACAACCGAGAGCGCCGCGCCGCGCGCCACTCTGGCGACGAGGGGAAGGAGGGACAGAGCGATCGCCGCGGCGGTCGCCGCGGGAGAGGGCGAGAGTGCCACGACCACAATCAGCGCCATGACCAGAAACGGAAAGCCGTGCAGGACGTCGATACCGCGTTGCACCATCAAGTCGTATCTCCCGCCGGCATACGCCGACGTCAGCCCCAAGGCAACGCCGGCACCACCCGCGACCAGAACGGACGCCAGAGCAACCGCTATCGATACGCGCGCACCGTAGAGCGTGCGGCTCAGCACGTCGCGGCCGAAGCCGTCCGTTCCGAAGAGATGCTTCCGCCCCGGCGGAAGGAGCCGCCGGTCGACGGCCTGTTCGAGCGGGTCGAACGGAGCGATCAGATCGGCAAAGAGCGCTCCGCCGGCTACCACGAGGAGCACGACTCCGGCCAACACCACCCCCACCCCAACCCCGCGCATCACATCCTCCTCCCGTCATAGCGCACGCGCGGGTCGAGAAACGAGTAGAGGAGATCGACCGCGAGGTTGCCGGCGAGCACAAGCGCCACGAGGATCGTAGCGATGCTCTGTACCACGGGGTAATCGCGCGCGAGCGCCGCATGAACGATCCCCCGGCCGATCCCAGGAAGGCCGAACACCGTCTCCACGACGATCGCTCCGCTGACCAAAGCGCCCAACTGCACGCCGGCCACCGTGATCGCCGCCACAAGCGCGTTGGGGAGAGCGTGACGAAGCACGACGTGTGCTTCGGTCAGGCCGCGAGCCCGCGCGCTCTCCGCGTAATCACTATCGAGGACGTCGATCAGCCGGGTGCGAGTCACCCGCACCAGGTGCGGCCCGTACGCCGCCGCCAGGAGAAGCGCCGGCCAAAACACCATCTGGATGTGGGTAGCCGGATCGTCCGCCGGACCCTCATAGATGATCGGCGGGGACCACCCGAACAGCCGTAGCAGGAGCCACATCACCAGGAGCGCGGCAAACACGGTCGGGACCGAGAGCGCCGCACGCGATGCGCCTTCGATCGCCCGATCCAGCGCTCGTCCGCGATGTAGCCCCGCGGCCACCCCCAGCGGGAGCGCCACGGCCAACGAGAGCACCACCGCGTACACGGCAAGGAGCAGCGTCACCGAGAGCTGCTCGGCGAGAATCGCCGAGATCGGCTCCCCCGTCTCGAGCGAGCGGCCGCCAAAGCTTCCGTCGAGCATGCTCCCGGCCCACCTCGCGTACTGCGCAGGGAGCGGCTCCTCCAGGCCGAGCTCCCGCCGTAGCGCCTCCCGCATCTCCACCGTGTGCGGGGTGTCCGCCAGGATCGCAAGCGAAACGTCCCCCGGCAGGACGCGCATGATCGCGAAGACCAGAAGCGACATTGCTATGAGCGTCGGAATCGCAACGATCACGCGACGCGCCATGTAGCGTACCATCATCGCTCCAGCCACACCGTGGCGAAGTCGGTGTGCGTGTGCATGTCCTCGGGAGGCACGACAAGGCCGCGCACATCCGCGCGATACGGAACCACATCGATCGACTCCGCGACGGGAACGATGTAGGACTGCTCGTAGAAGAGATAGCGCGACAGGCGGCGCCACACCTCGATCCGCTGCTCCATGGTCACCGAATCGCGGAGTTGCCGGTAAAGCGCGTCGAGGGTGCGGTCGTCGTGTTTCGAGTACGCATCGGGGTTCTCCTCGTAGCGACCGTACACGGACTCCGTCCCCTCCGGGATCGGCGACGGCGTGAGCCGCCCTTGTTGCGAGTCGTAGTCCAAGCTGACCCGGGCGCGGTTCCACTCCCCCTCGTCGACGATCTGCAGCTCCAGATCGACCCCGAGCCCGGCAAGCTGCGCCTTCAGGAACTCCCCCCCCTCGGGCATGATAGCTCGCGTCAGGTGCCCCATGGTGAAGCCGTCACCGTAGCCCGCCTCCTCCATCAAGCGCCGCGCCTCCGCTCGGCGGATCTCCAGCGGAGCGGTATCGTAACGCGGCCAGTTGATGAACTCCGTCGGAACGTCGATGTCGCCGGGGCCGATGCTCGGCGTCGTCCACCCGAAGCCTCCGAGCGCCGCCGGGATCGCCGCGGGCTTGTCGATCCACAGCGCGATAGCCCGGCGAACGCGCGAATCCTGCCACGGCCCCTCGTTCAGGACGTTGAAGGCGAGGCGGAAGTTTCCGCCGTCGGATCGCGCGAAGAAGACGGCGTCGCCCAGCTCGCGCTCGTACGCCGCTACGCGCTCGCTGGAGAGAAAGTGCCCCTGTCCTCGCGCTCCCCCATCCAGTCGTCCCCCTCGAAACGCCATGTCCATGGCAAACGGGTCCGGCATGGTAACGTAATCGATCCGGTTCAGGTGAGGAAGGCGATTGCCGTACCGATCGCGCTCGAAGTATCGATCGAAGCGCTCTACCCGCACCAGGCTGCCGCGCCGGTAGCGCTCGATGCGGAACGGCCCCACCCCCACGAGCCCGACGTCGAGCGGAGAGACCATGACGTCGCCCGCTTCGATACGCGGCTCCATCAGGTGGCGCGGATGCGCGATCTTGAACCGGGGGTTCGCCAGAATCTGGAGAAAGTGGGCGTTGCGGTGTGAGAACGTGATCCGAACACGCCGCGGGTCCGGGATCTCCACCGCCACGGCGTCTCCTAGCTCGCGCGCAAAATAGGCCGGCGGCCGTACGCGCTGCCCGGAGCGCACACCGAAAAAGACCAGATCGAGCCAGAACTTCACGTCCGCCGCGGTGAGGCGGGTTCCGTCGTGCCAGTAGACGTCGGAGCGCAGCACAAACGTCCACTCCTTGAAGTCCGGCGTGTGCTCCCACCGGAGTGCAAGATAGGGTGCAACCGTGTAGAAGTCGTCCCGGCTCCGCTTGACCAGGTTGCCCGGACCGAAGAGGGCCCCGCCCACGTGGTGCAGTGCGATACTGCTGGTGAACATGGTGTCGAAGCCCGCAGGCGGATCGGCCCTATTGGCGAGCGTGAGCGTGCCGCCGCGCCGCGGCGTACCGGCGCCGGCCGGAACCGCGTCCGTCACCAGGAGCAGGCCCGCGAACAGGAGCACGGCGAACACCCGGCTGCAGACAGTGACAGGGATCCGGGGACCCGATGCGCCGAGCCGCTTATCCCCGCGCCACAAACCGCGCCCCCGAGCGCCGGCTCCCGGGTCGCGCCGGCCGGTCGCCACGCGGCCGCCGGCCGACCGGGCCGGCGCGCTCGACCGGCCGAACGCGCCGCGCTTGTCCGCAGGGCCCGACCGGCCCCAAGGGCCGCGCCCATCCGCCCGCCGCCGGCTTGCCGCCCGGGCCGCCCCGCGCGGCCGACCCGAGGCCGTTCGCTGGTCCGTAGCGCCCAGCTGCGCCGGAGCGTCCGCTTCGACCGCAACACTCTGTCCCGTGATCATGCCTACGATCATACGCTTCCGTCGTACAGGTGACATGCCACCGAGTGCGCCGGTCGCACGTCCTGAAGCTTCGGCCGCTCCCGGTCGCATCTGCCGCGGATCACCTGGGAGCAACGCGTGTGAAAGGGGCATCCTGCCGGCACGGCAGCCGCGTTCGGCGGCTCGCCCGGAATCACCGAACGCATCCGACGGCGGTTGCGAGGATCGGGCTCCGGCACCGCGGCGATGAGCCCTTTCGTGTACGGATGGAGCGGCTCCTCGATGACGCCGGCGGAAGGCCCCACCTCCACGGCGGTCCCCAGATACATCACCGTAGTCCGATCCGAGAAGTGACGTGCGCTGGCGATATCATGGGTGATATAAAGGAAGCTCACCCCCTGCCGCGCCTGCAGCTCCCGGAGGAGCGAGAGGATCTCCGCACGGCTGGAAGCGTCGATCATCGATACCGGCTCGTCCGCCACGATGAACTCCGGCTCCAGCACGAGCGCCCGCGCAATGCAGATGCGCTGCCGCTGTCCGCCGGACAACGTGTGCGGATACGCGTCCACGAAGTCAGCGGCGGGCGTCAGCCTCACCTGCTCCAACGCGCGGAGCACGATCTCCTCGCGGCCGCTCACCGCGCCGATGCCGTGCACCGCCAGCGGCTCGCGCAGCTGCTCGCCCACCGTCATGAACGGGCTATTGCTCGCATACGGGTCCTGGAAGACCACCTGCGCGCGGCGGCGGTACGCCTTGAGGGCCGGCCGGTCCAGAGCCAACAGATCCGCACCGTCAAAGCGCACCGCTCCCCCACTGATCGGAGCCAGGCGCAACAGCGCGCGTCCAAGAGTCGTCTTACCGCTTCCCGACTCCCCGACCACCGCCACGACCTCACGCCGGCCTACCACAAGCGAGATACCGTCTACGGCCCTCACGGTCGAACGCCGCAAGAGTCCCGACCGCGGGTGGAAATGGACGCGCAGTCCTTCGGCCTCCACGAGCGACGGAGCGCTCGCCGCCGAACCTCCTGGGGACGCCGCAGCGCTCATCGCCGTGCCTCCCGCGAAGGCGCGTCGATGTCGACAGCCCGGCCCGCGTCTTCGGCGGATGCCGTGCCGGCCGAACCGGCGCCCGCCGCCTCGGCGGCGCCGGAGTCCTCCGCCGTGCCGGCCGTGCCCGCCGCGCCTGCCGCGCCACCTGCCGCGTCTCCCGCTGCAGCCCCCGCGGTGCCGGGGGCGTCCGCGTGGAGCCAGCAGCGCGCCATGTGTCCCTCGGCTACCGTGACGAGCGCAGGCGGCCGCACGGCGCAGGGAGCAAAGGTACGAGGGCACCGCGGGTGGAAGCGGCAGCCGGCCGGCCGCTGCAACGGGTC
>PWGF01000479.1 GCA_003554375.1 Spirochaetaceae bacterium | reverse complement strand
TGTGCGATACAGAAGCAGTAGGGCTCACATAAGGTCGTACGCGCACGATATGCTTGTTTCTTGGTATTGTCGCCGCCGAAACTCCCGAGCCGGTGTACCTTCCGCCCGAGTTGGTTCCCTCCCGCACCGGGCGATAGGCGTGGATGAAGACGACGAGCTCAACTCAGGGCGCGAGGTCAGTTTCGGCCCTCGCGCGCTGAGGCGCCAGCGGTTTAGACTACGCCTATGTCCACAATGACCAAAGACGAAGTTATCGCCGAGTTGTCGACGTACACGGGGCGGTTTCCGCGCCGGGCGGTGGAAACGGCACGGGAGATCTGGAGCGAACTCGCCGACGATATGCTTGCCGCACTGGAGCATGCCGCGGCGAGCCCGCGCGAGATCGCGGACGATGAAGACGCGATGCTCCACACCTACGCGATGTACTTGTGCGCGGAGAAGCGCGACACGCGCGCGTTGGAGCCGGTGCTGCGGATGATGTCGTACCCTGACCGGTGGGCTCTGGACGCGTTGTTCGGCGACATCCTTACCGAGGCAGGCGGACGCATCATCGCATCGCTCTATGCGGGCGACCTTCGCCCCATTCGACAGCTTATCGAAAACCGGGAGCTGCACGAATACTCTCGTGGCCAAGGGATCCTCGCCCTTCCCGTTCTTGTTGCCGCCGGGCACCTCGAGCGAGAAGACGTCATCGCGTACCTGCGCGAGCTGCTCGAGGAGCGGATCGAGCGTGAACCGTCAAACGTGTGGCACGATGCTGTCGATGCAGCGGCGGTGCTTGCTGCCGACGAACTAAAACCGGCGATAGAGAAGGCGTACGAAGAGGAGCTGGTCGAGTACATCTTTGACACGCCGGAAACAATCTTCGCCGAGCTCGCGGAAGATGTTGATACCGCCATGGAGCGGCTGAGAACGACCCCCAACCGTAAGCTCATCGAAGACACGGTGGCGGAGATGGAATGGTGGGCGGCCTTCAGGAATGAGAACGAGGGTGCCTCGGCCCGCCGCGGGGGGCGAAGCTTCCCGGGAGCGTCGTCCGGGCCGATGCCGGCGTTTGATGCGGAAACGGCTGAGCGGCTCGGCGGCACCGTCCGGCGCGAGCAACCGAAGATCGGGCGCAACGAGCCGTGCCCCTGCGGGAGTGGCCGCAAGTACAAGAAGTGCTGCGGACGGTGAGATGCCCCTCCCCGAGGCTCCCGCGCGCTATATTCCGCGGGTCAGAGAAGCTCACGGTGTTGCGACGGTACCGGTGGACCAGACCGATGCGCTCCACCGTTCCACCTCGCCGCCGCTTCACAAAGACCCCTTCGACCGCCTCCTGGTCACTCAATCCATCTGCAAGGGGCCGGTCATCCTCACGCCGGATCCGCTTATCCAGGCCTATTCGGTGCGGTGGGAGTGGTGATAGCCTTTCGGCGCCGCAATCCCGTTTCGGCGGCGGTGCGTAACGGATCGGGCACGACCAGCAGTTCCACGGCTAAACGAAGAAAGGAAGGTGTTCATATGAACGGCTCCGATATTCTGATACGTCCGGCAGAGGCCGCCGACCAGGCTGTGCTGCAGGAGATCCGGCAAGCAGCTTTCGAGCCGGTGTTCGCCTCGTTCCGGTCGATTCTTGGCGACGAGATATATGCCCGCGCTCAGCCGGACGACGACGCCCAGGCGGGACTCCTTGCATCACTGTTGAAGGCAGGCTCCGGCTGGGAGGTCTATGCCGCCGAATACGCGCGAGTGCTTGCCGGTTTTGTGTCAGTTCGGCTCGATCGTGAGCGACGGGTCGGGGAGATCGGTCTCAATGCGGTTCGCCCGGAGGACCAGGGGAAAGGAATCGGGACGAAGATGTACGAGTTCGCGATCGAGCGGATGCGAGAGGCCGGAATGCGGGTGGCTACCGTGGCAACCGGAGCGGACGCGAGCCATGCTCCCGCCCGCCGCGCGTACGAGAAGGCCGGCTTTGACCGCGGCATTCCGAGTGTATGGTACTGCCGGGAGCTGTAAGCACCGCGACGCGCCAGGGATCCGGAGGGCCGAAGGGTCCCGGCCTTGCCGGGACCGGAGCGAAGCGGAGCCCGGAGGAGCCCGGTCGGCCCGAAGGGCCGAGGCGCCCAAATTCCGGAGACGAGGGGGGGCTCGATCCCTGGCCGCGCGGGAGTCTCACCGTTTCTTCAGCTGTTGAGACACGAGCTTGCCGAAAAGAAGCGGCAGACGGGGAAGCATCCACAATAGGAATCGGCGGTAAGTGGTGTGCCGAAGCGGGATGTCAAGGAACTTGGCGAGAAACCGCTTGTCGCACACCAGAAGCCGCAGAAAGAGCGAGGGGCAGAAGTGCATGAGGCGCGTGAAAAGGAGTGAATAACCCAGGTCCCGTTCGAACTCCTCACGACAGCGTTGCGAATATGCCCTTTGGACGTGGGCTCCGATGTGGCGCTCATTCGAGTAACGGTGGGTCACTTCGGCCGCGAGTTGCCCTGAGCGGATGGCGTATGCCAGACCTTCGCCGTAAAACGAGTCGACGAAACCGCCCGAGTCGCCGGCGAGCAGAACTCGTCCGCTTGCGGTGCGGCGCTTGATTCCGCCGGCGGGTATGAAATGCCCGCGAATGCCGGGCGGATCCGGCGGATAGCCGAGGCTCTCAAGAAAGCCGCGCATCGTTTCGCGCGGAGAGTCGAAACGGGACTGCATCCCGCCTACCCCGACGGAGTGGTAGCTCCGGTGGTCGAAAACCCAGCCGTATCCGTAGCGCGCTACGCCGAACCGGATATCGATGAGGCCGTCGGATTCGGCGGCGTGGTTACGGACGGCGACGGGAATCTCGGCTTCCATTGAGAAGGCTCGCTCGCCGGAGCCGTCGCGACGACGTACCGATGAGATGAGCGTGCCGGTTGCTCCGACGGCAACGATCGCGAACGAGGCACGGTACGACTCCGTCGGAGTCGTGACGGTTACACCGTCGGCGTCTTGCTCGATAGCGCGCGCCTCGGCAAACCGAACGTCGCACCCCGCCGCGCGGGCTTCTTCAAGCAGATAGTGATCGAAGCGAGCGCGGGTTACGAGGACGGCAATTCGTTCGGACTTGCGACACGAAAGCGTTCTGCCGGCGAAATGCAGCCGCGCCCCGTAGCCCTCGCTGTTTATGAGGTGACGCGGCACATCGAGCCCCAGATAAGAGAGCGCCTGCTCGGAGAGCGCTCCCCCGCACGGCTTACGGCGGGGCATCGTCTTCTTCTCCAGAAGCAGAACGGATAATCCGAGCTGAGCGGCACGGCGCGCGGCGCTGCTCCCGGCCGGCCCGCCGCCGACGACTACAACATCGTGAGAGTGTGTGCTCATGGGATCCTCAACTATCCATGCAGATAGAAATCGGCGAGAAAGACCACGATAGGAATGA
>PWGF01000517.1 GCA_003554375.1 Spirochaetaceae bacterium | reverse complement strand
GAGCTGGCCTGCCGCTACTCCGGCCAGATTCTTTCCTACACCAAGATGCTCGGGCAGCTCCAGGACGCGGGCAACACGACCACACTGGCTCACTATCTGGACCTGCTGGCCGGCGCGGGGATGGTGAGCGGCCTGCAGAAGTACGCCGGTGACGCCGCGCGCCGCCGAGGCTCAAGCCCAAAGCTGCAGGTCCTCAACACGGCCTTGATGAGTGCAACGGTGGGCGTCACGCCCGCCGACGCACTGAGCGACCCGGAATACCGGGGTCGTCTGCTCGAATCCGCCGTGGGCGCCCATCTGGCCAACGCCGCCGCGTGCGGGGAGTGTGAACTCTTCTACTGGCGGCACCGCGGCGCGGAAGTCGATTTCGTGGTGCGCGTCGGAGGCCGCGTTATCGCGATCGAGGTCAAGAGCGCACCCGCCGCCGGATTGAGGTCCGGGGCAGGCGAGTTCGCGGCCGCTTTCAGACCGCACCGCACGCTGCTGGTTGGGGGTGACGGTATCGCGCTTGAAGAGTTTCTAGGACGACCGCTATCGCATTGGATTCAGCCATGAGCGCGTTCACCGAATCGGCCGCTTCTACATTCACAAACGGTACGTGCATGAAGCCGGCCGTAGCGAATAGTGGGCTTCATTTGGATGGACCGCGCGGTCGGTGGGGCGAGGGTGGTGGGGGAATGTGCGGGGGAGGGGGGATTCAACGGCTTCCGGCCCGGGTTTAGTGGAAGAGCGCAGGAGTTGAAGAGGAGCGGCGCCGGCCGGGAGTGCGGCTTCCCCTATTACGAACTTGTTGAAGCGTGGAACGACATACACGGAGGGATGGAGAGATGACCGATAGACACCACAACGTTCGTATTGTGAAAACCACTGAGGAGACGCTGGAATTGGAGGTGGATGGACGCGTGGTGTCGCTCCCTTGGTCCCGGCTCTCGAAGCGGTTGGCCGATGCACCGCAGGTGGCTCGGGAGACGATAGAGGTCAATCCCGCCGGTTATGGGTTGCATTGGCCGCTTGTTGACGAGGACCTGTCGGTCGAAGGCATCCTTCGTGATTTCGGATGAGGCAGCGAAGAACCCATTGGATCTCTCTCTCTCTGGGGACTTGCCTTCGCCGACGTGGATCATGAGAAAGATTGAACCGATTCCGCCGGCAGAGCACGTGCTCCCGAAGCAGGCTGTCGTCATCCACGATACGTCCGCCCTGATTTGTGCCGATCTCCGCCATGACATCACGCCGGAGGGACAACATATGTCGCGGCGGCCGCGGTACACTCCTCCGCATGGCTGCATTCGACGTGTTCGGTCGGACTAAGGGCGTCGTGGAGCTTCGCGCTATAAAGAGCGGGTTTCGAGCGAGATCGCGCACATCCGGAGCGCCGGCCTCGATTACCTTTCCGCTTCGCTTGCACGCGCGCCGGCCGGCCGTTAGGGTGGTGTGCATGCCTTTGCGCGGAGGCCGGCGGTGACAATCACCTTTGGGCACCATCTCGATGGGACCCCGTGGAGCGGCGGGGCGGCGTCGGCGGGTGAGCTGCGGACGGGGCCGGTAGGGCTTCGCCGCCTGCTCGAGACGCGGCTCGGGCTCGGGGGGCCGGAAGCGCATCCCGCCGACCGGATCGGTGCATGGCGTGACCGGATGGCTGCGATCGACCACGAGAAGGCCTGGTTTCACGCCTCGTTCGAGGCGGACCCGTGGTCTACCGCAAAGACCCTCCTCGCCTGGCGCGACGAGCTCGTCGAGGCCGGATGGACGCGCACACACCAGACAAACGCCGCAGGGACCAAGAGCGCCGCGCCCGGCGCTTCCGATCGCCTGGCGGCCCTTGCCGAGATCGAGTCACGGGACGAGCCCGCGCTGCCCTCGGGGCATGGCGACCGCCTGCACGCGGTCCTGAGTGAGTTGTCGGATATCGAGAGCGGCACGACGCGGGCACGAGGGGAGAGCCCGTCGCAGCGGGGCAGCGAGACGCACGGGCACGGCCAGGCTCATAGGGGCGGCCAGGCGCACGCGGGCAGTCAGCGGCAGGGGGGCAGCGACACGTACGGGGAGGGCGAGACCCACGGCGGCAGTAGCCAACCGCACGCGGGCCGACCGCCGCAGGACCGCACCTCCTCGCTCCGGACAACGGACGGTGAGCCGGTCGGCCCGCGCGTTCTCGACATCTCCCGGATTGTTGTCCTGGACGATTGGAGTCACATTCCGCCGGTGTGGCGAAGGCTCTTCGACACCCTCGAGCGGCTTGGCGTGCGCGTCGACCGCGACGCCGCGGTGTATCCGATCCGCCGCACACCGGGCGAAGCGGAAAGCGGCGCGGGCGCGAGCTCCGAGTCGGTCCGGGCGGCGGGCACCCCGACATCGGAACCGAGCGCGACCCTCGATTGTCACCTTCTGGAAGCAGACGACGAATGGGAGGCGGCCGAGGCGGTGGCAACGTGGCTTGCGGCGGACGAGGAGGCACCGCCCACCAACGCCGGCGCCGACGCAGCCGCCTCCCCCAACGCCGGCGTCACCCTCGTTTGCCGGTCCGAAACCGCGGTGCTTGATGCGGCGTTGCGCTCGCGGGGCTTGCCGGCGGTCGGCGCGGCCTCGCGCTCGCCGTGGCGGGGTGCATTGCAAGTTCTCCCGCTCGTCTTCGCCAATGCGTGGCGACCGGTCGATGTACACCGGCTTATCGAGCTCCTTGCGCTTGATTACTCGCCGGTGCCGCGGGCGGTGGCGCGTCCGCTGACGGATGCGTTGTGCGAGGAGCCGGGCGTGGGAGGCATGGCGTGGAACGAGGCGCTTGAAACCGCGACAGGGAGGCTCCGCGAGCGTTTTGCGGAGGCCGGGGAACGCGACCCGGCGGCCAAGGCCGAGGAGCGGATCGCGGAGGTGCGCAGCTATCTTGCCGAGGCGCGGTACGACCCGGAAGAGGGTATCCCGGGCGAGGAGGCGGTCGCCCGTTGCGAATGGGTGATCGAGCGACTCGGACGCGAGGTGGATCGCGATGCGACGGCCGCTGCGGCGGTTACGCACGCGCAGGTACTCTCCCGTCTGTGCAGAGATCGCGAGCGGATCGCGCGGAGAACGCTCGAGCGGGTGATCGATTCCGTGGTCGCCCACGGGATGCTCCCGGGGGATGTCGCGGCGGAAGCAGCACCCTGGACGGTGGTTTCGCACCCGGGCCAGGTGGTCGATCCGTGCGATACGGTGATCTGGTGGAATTTCACGAATCCGGGCGCACCGGGCGGAACGCACTGGACACGCACAGAGCGGGCGGCGCTTTCGGCCGCCGGCGTCGAGCTCCCCGCAGCCGAATCGGCACACCTCCGCGAGGCGCGCGCCTGGTCGCGGGTCGCGGAGGCGGCGAGACACCGGCTGGTCCTGGTGATGCCGAAGCTCCTCGCCGGAGAG
>PWGF01000368.1 GCA_003554375.1 Spirochaetaceae bacterium | reverse complement strand
CTCTGTAGTGTCCGCGAGACCGGCGCCGTGGAGTTCTATGCCCTCACGGTCAAAGCGAGCGAAGTAGGTGCCCGGCAGGTAGCGATCGACTACCTTGAGGGCCTAGCCCGGCTCCTTGGCGGCCGGGTTGACTACAATCGGCACGAGTGGACCTACCGTATCCTTACCGCCAGGGGTCTCCCGAAGGTCTCGGAGTTACTTCGAAAGGGCGAGGAGTGGAAAGCGCTCATCTCAGACACATTGCGGAGGTTCCAAGAGGCCGAGGAAGAGTCGTAGCGCCCCTCTGTAAGGGGAGTGGTAAATGCTTACCTGCCGCCGCCTTTTGGAACGTGGCTCCGGGATCGATCGACACTTGCCGCGATTGCACGCTCGTCGCTGAAGTTCGACTCTATATGGTTCCCCCGAACAAGCCCCTGTGCATCTTCAAGCTCGGCACCACATTCCCAGCTACCTCTAAAACACACGGCGACTTTCAACACTGGACCGCGCTCCGGGCGGGTTTGCCTGAATCAACGTTTAGGGTGGTAGATGTCGAGTATGGAGAACCACTTCCAGCTTTCGCTGAATGCGGCGGCGTCATCATGACCGGCTCACATTCAATGGTGAC
The DNA here is from genome assembly GCA_003554375.1 of Spirochaetaceae bacterium. GTDB lineage: Bacteria > Spirochaetota > Spirochaetia > DSM-27196 > SKKC01 > PWGF01. The sequence continues at coordinate 2,789 of PWGF01000368.1, read as the reverse complement.
GGAACGGCTCGAATGGACGGTGGAGACCGAGCAATGGATTTCCGAAGCCCTGGAACATGATATACCCGTGCTCGGCATCTGCTACGGACACCAGCTTCTTGCTTCCGCCGCCGGGGGTACGGTGGGCGCGCTCGACGGTGGACCGGAGATAGGAACGCAGACCATCCACCTCGTCAAGGAGTCGCAGGACGATCCGATCTTCGACGACCTTCCCCAACGCTTTCCCGGACACACAACGCACTGCGAATCGGTGCTTGAGCTTCCGCCGGGTGCGACGCTTCTGGCCTACAGCGATCGTGATCGCCACCATGCGTTGCGACTCGGATCAACCGCCTGGGGAGTGCAGTTTCACCCGGAATTCACCGCCGCGCTTATGCGTTCCGGCTCGTCCGGAACTAATTCCCCGATCAACAGAGCGGCTCCTCCGAAGCGGCTTGCGACGCGAACGGGCCCGGAATGGTCGCGACGCCGCGGTGGTTGCCGAAGTAGTCGACGTCGAAGATGATCGCCCGGCCGTCGGGGCTCTCGAAGCGCTGCTCGGGCTCGAAGGCGGAGCCCAGCGTATCGCTGTTGATGATTCCGGTCGTGAAGTCACCAAGGAGGTCGAATAAATTGGTCTTCAGGGAATACCTGTCGTCCTTCTCGACCAGTTCGACGGTGACCTTCTTCTTGTCGTCGACCAGCCTCGACGACTCGTTCTTCCAGGGCCTGGCGCCGTTGAGGTACGCATTGCCGTCGATCCGCACAGGCAGGTGTTTCGCGTGGAATTCGGCCAGCTTGTGCATGTCCGGTCGTTTCACATCCAGGTCGAACCAGCTGATCCATTCCTCGTAGGTGGGATACTCGTCGAAGCACCAGGTGCCTACTACGCGCTCATGTTCCTCCGGTCCGCCCGGCTTCACCTGTTCATCCGCGGGGTGTCCCTGGACAAAAATGTTGTTGTAGATGCGGTCGTCGCCGTGGAGGATGGTCATGAAGCCCGCCACCTCGGTGCGATGACGGATGTGATAGGGGGTATAGCGGTGGTGCGTGCCGTCGCCTACCGAGGTCAGCGGCCCCATGACCAGGTTATGCACCATTGCCACACCCTGGGTAGCGAGGCGCACGGAGCACCGAGAGAGCATGATATTGTTGTCGATGAGCGTGGGTCCGTGACCGACTTCCACAAATACATCCTGGCTGCCCATGCCGCCCTGGGCCCATGTGCAGAAGTCGGGCCGCTCGTTGTGGTGCAGAAGGTTCTGCGAGATCCGGGTACCCTGCGGTTCCCAGTCGCACCAGATACCCATGGTGCAGTGGTGGATATGGTTTCGGCGGATAGTCACATCGATGGGAGCGTGCAGTTTGATGCCGGAAATCTCCGCGCCGCCGAGTTCCTGCATGTTGTTGATGTGGTGGATATGGTTGTCCTCGATACGAGAGAACACCGCACCCATACGCCCCACGATGCCGGTCTGCTCGCAGTGATGGATATGGCAGCGGCGCACGATATGGGAGCCCACCGTTTCCTTCATCCAGCCGTGATACTGGCCGCGACAGACAGCATCGCGCTCCATCTGGGTAGGGCTTTTGACGTGCCTGGTGGTGAAATAGTGATCGTTCTCCGGGTCGTAGTACTTACCCAGCGAGATACCGCAGCACTTGCTGTTACTGATATCGCAATCCTCAATGATCCAGCCGCGACTCCAGTGAGGACCGACCATGCCGTCCTGGAAGGCCGCGGGAGGGGCCCAGGTCGTCGCCGCCTTTTCTACCTTAAAACCGGAGAAGGTGATATGTCCGCGGCCGGTCTCCCGAGGGAAGAAGCCGCGGCGGCGGACGTTGATCTCCACCGTTTCCTTGTTGGGGTCCTTGTCCTGGAAGTTGGCGTAGAGGACGGTCTGGTCGCCTTCCTGAACGCTGAACCACTTGTACACGGAATACTCAGGTTCCCACGAGGGGCTATAGACCTCGCCGGCGATACACTCCTCAAGCGATTCAGCCTCATAGAGCATCCGGTCGTTCAGATACACCGCGCCGGCGTGGCGCACGTTCGGTGCGAAATACCAGTCACCGAACACCTCGGTCGTGTATGGATTGAAGTCGGCGAAGGCACCGTTATCGACGCGAACCGTCCACACATTGCCCTGATAGCGTTGCCAACCCGCGATCTCCTCAGCGCCGGTGATCACCGCGCCGAGCGGTTCCTCCGAGCGGTAAACGATGCGCTGCTCCTCGGTTCCGCCGTGCTGTGGATCGACACTTTCCCGGTAGACGCCGGGTGCGACCAGCACCTCATCGCCGGGCCGAGCCACTCCGGCGGCTTCGTTGATGCGGCGGAACGGGCGTTCCCTGGATCCGTCGCCTTCTCCGGGGGCGGACCGGTCGACATAGTAGATCATAAATGACTCCTTCCGATTCGGGCGACGTCGCGACACGTTGCGGAATCGCGTCTCCCTTCGCTCTGCACGCTCATCACGACACTCCGTACGGTGTCTGTCAAGAGCCACTCGACTCTTGTACGCACGACAACGGGCGGAAGTAGTCGTGGCTACGCTCGGGACTGGTACACCGGGTGCGTGCGACGCCCTGGAGGCAGTCGCCACATGTAGAAAACCGCTCGCCGATTCTCTGGATACTTTCGAGGCGGTAGATGCCGTAGGTGGCGGCGTACTTCGCATCGTATTGCTCGCCGAACTCGGCGAAGTGACGTTCGATTGCCCGGCGTTGCAGAGTTGTCCGCGGTCCGGTCTTACCGCCCCTGTGCGCTAATCAGCATTGAGTTCAGCGGATTGGCGGCTCGAGCCGTT
>PWGF01000225.1 GCA_003554375.1 Spirochaetaceae bacterium | reverse complement strand
TGTTCTCGCGGACGGTGCCGCTGAATAGGTGCGGCCCCTGAAGTACGTACCCTAGATGCGACTGGTGCCAGAGAATACCCCGCTTGCGATAGTCCACGCCGTCCAGAAGGATCTCCCCTTCGGTCGGCTCGTAGAAGCGGCAGGCCAGATTCACCATGGTGCTCTTCCCGCACCCCGTCTCCCCGACCAGGGCAACGGCGGCCCCGGCCTCCACTGTCAGATTGAAGTCGCTCAGCACGCGCTCACCATTCGGATACCGGAACCCCACGTTCCGGAACTCGAGATGCCCGCTCCACCTTGGCCAGTTCTCCTTCTTGGGGTGGAACACGTCGCCGTATTGCTCCGCGACCTCAGGGCGGTCGACGATCTCAGGCTCCGTCTCGATCATCGAGATTACCCGCTCCGCTGAAGCCTGCGCGTTCTGGAACTCCGCAAGGACCCGGGCGAGCTCGCGCACCGGCTCAAAGAACTGCACCGTATAGCTGATGAACGCGACGAGCGTGCCGTAGGTGACGGTACCCGCAATCACCCCGGAACCGCCGTACCAGAGCGCAAGTCCTGTTCCGATACTCCCCAGGGTGAGAACGACCGGCATGTAGAGCGCGGAGAACGTGGCGGTTCTTACAGAGTGGCGGCGCATCGCCCCCGTCAGCTCCTGAAACTCACGGAGGTTCGCCCCTTCGCGCACCAGCGTTTTCGTGGTCTTGGCCCCCATGATGCCTTCGTTGTAGGCGCCGGAGATCCGCGAATTGGTCTTCCGGACCTCTCTATGATTCTCCAGGATGCGCCGCTGGAAGTACACGCTCGCCACGACAAGCGGAGGTACTACCAGCAAGGTGAGGAGCGCAAGCCGCCAGTCCATGACGAACATGAAAACACTGATCGCGAGCATCGTGCCGCCGCCCCAGAGGATGTCCACCGCGCCCCACGAAATGGTCTCGCCCAGCCGCTCGGAATCGCTTGTCATCCGCGCCATGATCCAACCCACCGGAGTTCTGTCGTAGTAGGAAAAACCCAACTGCTGGAGCCGCGCAAACCCGCGCTTCCGTAGGTCGTAACAGAGCCCCGTCTCGATCCGACCCGCCGTACCGATGAAGAGCCAGATGTTGAACGCCTGTGCCACCACGAGCAGTCCATATGCGGCTGCAAACAGGGGGAGCCCGTTCGTGGTACCCGGAACAACAAAGGTATCTATAGCGTAGCGGGTCATCGCGGGGAACGCCGCATCGATCACGGCCACCACCGACATGACCACCAGAAGCTGCAGGAGGTGCCCTCGATATGGCCTGGCGTAGCTGAGAATCTTCCGCCAGATCTTGAAATCTATCTCTTTGCTGTAATCCTGTTCTTCGAACCCGTGCATGATAACTCCCCTTCTTGCATCACGCTGCCGCGCCGGCTATCGAGCTCACGGCCGACGGCCGGGCCGGGTCCCGCGCCGGCTCCCCTGTCAGGCCGGATATCCGGGTGCCGGCTCGTGCCTCGAGTAGGAGTCCGCTCCCGGGGCTCCTTCCCTAGATTCTTCGCGCCGGGATTCCGCCAGCTCGCGCGTGAACTCGGCTTCCCGGGCTGCCTGGAGCTCCCACAATCGTCGATACATTCCGCCCTGCGTCATCAACTCATCGTGCGTCCCTTTCTGCACGATCCGTCCATCTTCCACGACCAGAATGAGATCCGCCTCAGCAAGCGTCGTCAGACGATGACTGATAATGAACGTCGTCGCATTCCGCCTCGCCGCTCGCAGCCCCTTTCGGATGCGTGCATCCGTCTCCGTATCCACGGCGCTCAAGCTGTCGTCGAATACGAGAATTGGGGGCTCCATCACGAGCGCCCGGGCAATCGCGACACGCTGCTTCTGCCCGCCGCTCAGCGTCACCCCGCGCTCGCCGACAAGCGTCTCGTACCCACCTTCGAATCGCTGGATCACATCATGGATTGCAGCGGTGTCGGCTGCCTGAAAAACCTGTGCATCACCGGCCTCCGGCCTCCCCAAGCGGATGTTCTCCTTCACGTTTCGTCCAAAGAGAAACGGCTCCTGCAGCACAAACCCGATGTGCCGTCGGATCCATTTCTTATCGATGTCGCAAAGCGGCACTCCATCGATCAGGATCTCTCCCCGGTCGTAGTCATACAGCCGGGCCAGAAGCTGTACGAGCGTCGACTTTCCACTGCCGGTAGGACCAAGAAGCGCCACCGTCTGTCCCGGCTTGACCGCGAAGCTCACGTCGTCAAGGACGCGACGCTCGCGGTAACTGGCGCCGGCGTTGCGGAACTCGATCTCGCCGTGGATCTGGGGTCTACGCGCGTCTGGCGGCATAGGCTCGCGCGCCTCCTGGAGCACCTCACCGATTCGTCGTAGCGCGACCGAGCACTTGCCCATGTCGGCCAGGATCCGGCCGAGCTGACGGACCGGCCAGAGCACCATCCCGATGACGCTCGTGAAAAGCACCAGCATCCCGATCGTGACCGGCCCGGTAACCGCCCAATAGGTCCCTACCACTAAGATCAGCCCGATCTGAAAGAGACAGAGAAGGTCGCTCAGACTCCAATAGGCTGCCATCAGCCGAATCAGGCGATAGACCAGATCCCGGTATTCCGCAATGCGTTTCTCGAACTTCGCCGCCTCGTAGCGCTGACGTCCAAATGCTCGCACGACGCGCACTCCGGTGAGGTTTTCCTGAAGCACCGTGGACAAGCGCCCTTCGCTCTCGTCCGCGGCCCGGAAGGCCGCTTGGATCCGCCGAAAGAAGAGATACGAGAAGGCAAAGATCAGCGGCAACACCACGGTCGAGACCAGCGTAAGCTCCGGACTAATCGAAAGAAGAATCGGCAGCGCCGCTGCCACCATGAAAACAGCTCGACCCACCTCGACGAACTGGATGGCCACAAAGCGGCGAGCAGTGTCGACGTCCGAAGTGGAGCGCTGAATCAAGTCACCCGTCTCGGCGTTCACGTGGTAGTCGTACGAGAGATGCTGAATGTGGTCGTACAGCCGCTCACGCAGGTTCTTGGCCATGGTCTCAGCAGCAACAGAGCCCCACCGTCCCTGAAAGAAGGTGAACGCACCGCCGGCAACCGTGAGAAGCACGATCACGATCGACAGCATCCACAGCGACTCCGCCAACGCGTCCGGACCGCCCAAGCGCTCAACGAGATCAATGACGAAGCTCGGCGCCGCGATCCCTTCGTCACCGATGACCGAATCGATCGCAAAGCGCAAGATGAGCGGCGACGCGTACGAAAAAAGCGCAGCTGCACCAACGGCCGCCACCGCGCCGACATAGAGACTCCGTCTGCCCCTCATTGTCTCCAACACGAGTCGTAGTGGACTCATCAACTCCCTCCAGTTCACCCGCCAACATGCGCTCTCCGTGCGCACTATCAACTACCGCAATGAGCTGCCCGGCATGCGTGCAGTCGCTCGCTGCGACAGGCACTCAAAACACGCCGGACACGCCTGCCGAAAAGCCTCAGACCGTGATCCGTGTGTCCCGCCGACGGGCACCGGTCGTACGCTGTCTGCGATATCCGGTTTGAAGGACGATGAGAACGACGGAAGCCGGAAGAACGCGGAGTAGCGGGGATCCGAGCTACCCAACGCTGAACCAACTCAGCCGTCGCCGGCCGCGGCGAACCACTTTGGATCCTCCTTGGCCCTGTCGACCCGATGTTGTGACCGGCCGGCTCCGCCACGGAGCGGCACAACCGATCAGTCCGAGCTACCGGCGCTGCCTTCTGAGATGATGGAGATGTAACCGTGGGATGGTGTCAGCGGTTACGGGACGGAAAATTCTCCGAAGGCAGGAATCGCACAGCCGACCAATGAATGTCGAGGGGAAAATGCCGTATCATTCGCATCGGACCTGCCTCCGCTTTCAAGGTATGATGAAGCAACTTTAGTGTCTTGACCAACTTTCGTCAACACACAGAGACAGCTTTTGGCTGTTCCAACTGCCGCTCCGGCGTCCATCGGGCATTCGGGCCCGCGGGCTCGTGCCGGCCTCCTCGGCTTCTCATCTCGCTGCCGGCACGACAGCCGATAAGCTCGCCGCCTTCAACGAAGCCGTAACCCAACAACCCGGCGCGTGAGACAGCAGAGGAATTGTACACCGGCTCAGCGACTACTCTTACGCCCGTCAGCCGGCGCCACGGAACGCCAAGCAGGAGCTGTGGCCCCCAAATCCGAATGAGTTGCTCAGCGCGACACCACCGGCACGAATCCGACGCGCTTCATTGGGGATACAGTCGATGTCGCACTCCGGGTCAGGCGTTCGGTAGTTGATTGTAGGCGCAGCCCATCCGGTGCGCAGCGCCTGTACACAAGCGAGCGCCTCAAAAACGCCCGCGGCGCCGCCAAGATGTCCCGTCATGGATTTGGTCGAGCTGACCGGGACGTCTCGAGCCCTACTGCCGAACACGTCATGGACAATGCGACTCTCCACCTTGTCGTTCTGCGGGGTCGACGTGCCGTGCGCGTTGATATATGCCACGTCCTCCGGCGCGGCGGCGGCGTCCTTGATCGCCGCGCTCACAGCACGCACCCCTCCACGGCCGCTCGGCTCCGGGGCGGTGATATGGTACGCGTCCGAGGCGGCGCCGTAACCAGCGAACTCCGCGAGTATCGGAGCCCCACGCTCTCTGGCAAACTGCTCCTCCTCCAGGACCATTATGGCTGCCCCCTCGGCGGGCACGAACCCGCTCCGGGTCGCGTCGAAGGGACGCGAAGCTCGTTCCGGATCGTCATTGGAGTCCGTACAGAGAGCTTGAGCGCGCTCGAATCCGGCAATCGCTACCGGCACAAGGGCTGCGTCGCTCCCCCCCGCGATTGCAGCTTTGAGACGTCCGCTACGGATCATCTCGAGCGCAACTCCGAGAGCATCCGCCGAGGAAGCGCATGCCGAAGCGGTGGCAAAGCTAGCCCCCATCGCGTGAGACTTCATTGCGATGATTGCAGCCGCGCCGTTCATCATAAGCATCGGTACGGTGAACGGACTGACACGCCGGGCTCCTCGTTCCCGGACGATCCGACTCTGCTCCTCGATAGTGGTAATGCCGCCGACGCCGCTCGCGACGATCGTTCCCACCTGATAGCATAGCTCGCCCTCCACCGTCAGTCCGGACTGCTCGAGAGCCTCCAGCGCGGCCCCAAGCGCCAGCACGCTAAACCGGTCTTGGCGCCGGGCTTCCTTTCGATCCATGAACGCCGTAGGGTCGAGGTTCCGGACTTCTCCGGCAATGCCGAGGTCCATGCCGTATTCCCGTGGGTTGAAGAACGTGAGCGGTCCAATACCGCTCCGTCCGTTCACCAGAGAATCCCAGCTTTCCGCTACGCTGTTTCCTACCGGGCTTATCGCCCCCAGGCCGGTAATCACTACCTTCATTGCGCTTCCGCCGTTTTCTTCCGTTATGTCGCCACTGCGTCCAGATCCGCCGAAACGGTCACAGCACCGTCCCATATATTCGGCCGTGAGCCGACAACTGTCAACGCCCCGTTTTGCCTAGTCTGAACCGCGGGTCGAAGGTCGAAGCAGACATTTGCATTGCCTCTCCTCTTCCAGTACCGTGGCGCCGTGAGCATGGCATACTACGAAGAGCGACAAGGACGAGAAGAACCGAGAGCCCCGGATGACCAGGCCGTTTCTTTTCCGCCGGAGGGACGCAAGCGCGTTGTAATCGAGGAAGTGAGGCCCGCGGTGGAGTGCGGCTCACATCCGGCTAAGGCGATTGCGGGTGACCCACGGACGGTGGAAGCGCGTGTTTTTGCCGACGGACACGACCGCGTTCGCGCGGTCCTCTGTTACCGGCGGGCGCCGGCACCGTACGAGCGTGCAAGTCCGGGCGGACACCCCAAAGACCGCGCCTTCCCGGAACGCGCAAGGCGGGAGCACCAGAGCGGCAACGCCGCTGAATCCACTGCAACGGCGGCCTTATCGCAGGAGTGGGAAGAGCGGCCGATGAAGCCGCTCGGAAATGACTACTACCGGGGCACCTTCATCCCGGATCAGGTTGGGCGCTACGAAGTAAAAGTCCGAGGCTGGATCGATCGTTTCGCGACATGGCAGAGCGGCTTGGGAAAGAAGGTCGATGCGGGTGTCGACGTCACGGTCGAGCTCCTGACGGGCGGCAATCTGGCCGCGGAAGCCGCGGAGGCTGCGGAGGCTGCGGCGACCGCCCGGGACGGTGAGGCAGCGGAGGATGCGGACCGCCTGGCGGAGCTGTCACGAATCATGCTCGACACTTCGCTTCCGGAGCCCGCGCGCGTTGACGTCGCTCGGTCCACGGAGCTCGAACGCCTGGTGGAAGCATATCTCCCGCGGCGTTTTGTCTCCGAGTACGCGCCGGCTGTGCCGGTATGGGCGGATCCGCCGCGCGCGCGCTTCAGCGCTTGGTACGAAATGTTTCCCCGTTCGACGGCTACCGATCGGCTACGGCACGGCACTTTTCACGACACGATCGAGCTCTTGCCCTACGTTCGGCGAATCGGGTTCGACGTCCTCTATCTTCCGCCGATCCATCCCATCGGCAGAACCAAACGGAAGGGTCGCAACAACGCTCTTATCCCTGCGCCCGATGATCCCGGCTCGCCGTGGGCAATCGGCTCGGACGAAGGGGGCCACACGAGCGTTCACCCTGAGCTCGGGACTATCGAGGACTTCGACGCCCTGGTAGCGGCTGCACGCGAAGAAGGCCTTGAGATCGCGCTGGATATCGCCTTCCAGTGCTCCCCGGACCATCCATGGGTAAAGGAGCATCCCGAATGGTTCCGAGCACGGCCGGACGGAACCATTCAGTTCGCTGAGAATCCGCCCAAGAAATATGAGGACATCTATCCCTTAGACTTCGAGACGGAGCACTGGCGCGAACTCTGGTCGGCACTCCGGGATGTATTTCTGTTCTGGATGGACCACGGAGTCCGTACGTTCCGCGTCGATAATCCGCATACCAAAGCGTTCTCATTCTGGGAATGGTGCGTCGGTGAGCTCCGCGCCCGAGATCCCGAAGTGGTGCTCCTTGCCGAAGCCTTCACACGGCCGGCAGTGAAGTACCGGCTCGGTAAGCTCGGTTTTAGCCAGGGGTACACGTACTTCGCCTGGCGACCTACCGCACACGAGATGCGAGCGTACGTCGAAGAGCTTACCACTCCTCCTGTGGTGGACATCTTCCGGCCGAATTTCTGGCCGAACACGCCTGACATCCTCCACGAAATTCTCCAGAACGGAGGACGCGGCGCGTTTATAGCCAGGCTCGTCTTGGCTGCCACACTGAGCAGCAACTACGGAATCTACGGCCCCGCCTTCGAGCTCATGGAGCACGCTCCCCGCGAGCCGGGCAGCGAGGAGTACTTGAATTCGGAGAAATACGAGATTCGATTTTGGGACCGTGATGCTCCGTACAGCCTAAGCCGGCTGATCGCCACGGTAAACGCCGCGCGCAACGCACATCCCGCCTTGCAGCGCACCGACAACGTACGTTTTCACAATGTCGACAACGACGCGCTTCTGTGTTACAGCAAGGTTTCCAACGATTTGCAGGATGTCGTTCTGGTCGTCGTGACCTTCGATTACCGGAACGAGCAGATGGGATGGGTCGAGTTCTCGCCCGCGGCGGTAGGGCTCCCGCACGCACTTCCGTTCGTGGTGCGAGACCTGCTGACGGGCGAGGATTTCGAGTGGGGAGATTACTGGAATTTCGTGAAGCTCGACCCCTACGACCGACCTGCCCACATCCTGCATCTTCGTCGCGATTGACTCGGAAGCGGGCCATAAGGGCATTGCGGCGGCGATGCATATGAAATTGCCAAAGAGGGTGAGCGGAATGGGTGAGCCACAGTGGTATAAGGACGCGGTTATCTACGAGCTTCATGTCCGCGCGTTCTGCGACTCGGACGGCGATGGGATGGGGGACTTTCGCGGGCTGAGCCGGAAACTCGACTACCTCCGTGACCTGGGGGTCACGGCTGTGTGGCTCCTTCCCTTCTACCCCTCTCCGTGGTTCGACGACGGCTACGACATCTCGGATTACACCGCCGTGCACCCTGCGTACGGAAGCATTCGAGATTTTCGCTCGTTCCTCCGTGCGGCGCACAAGCGAGACATTCGTGTGATTACGGAGCTGGTGATCAACCACACCTCAAGCCGGCATCCGTGGTTCGAACGAGCACGCCGAGCAAAACCCGGCAGCACCTACCGCGACTATTACGTCTGGAGTGACACGCCGGGTCGGTACCGGGACGCCCGAATCATATTCCAAGACTTCGAGGTTTCCAACTGGACTTGGGACCCGGTAGCCGGCGCCTACTACTGGCACCGGTTCTACGCAAATCAGCCGGACTTGAATTTTGACAACCCTTCGGTGCGACGAGCGGTGATCAAAGTGCTGGACTTCTGGCTCAAACTTGGCGTAGACGGACTGCGTCTGGATGCAGTCCCATACCTCTTCGAGCGCGAGTACACCAACTGTGAGAACCTTCCGGAAACCCACCAGTTCCTCAAGGAACTCCGCGCCCACGTAGAGGAGCACTACAGCGACCGGATGCTCCTAGCGGAAGCAAACCAGTGGCCCGAGGACGCCGTTGGGTACTTCGGCGAAGGCGATGAGTGCCACATGTGCTTCCACTTCCCGCTCATGCCGCGCCTGTTCATGAGCGCGAAGATGGAGGATCGTTTCCCAATTATAGACATTCTGGAGCAGACTCCGCCTATTCCGGAACCGTGCCAGTGGGGCATCTTCCTGCGAAACCACGACGAGCTGACGTTGGAGATGGTTACGGACGAGGAACGGGACTATATGTACCAGGTGTACGCACGTAACCCTCGAAGCCGCATCAACCTCGGCATTCGGCGGCGGCTCGCCCCCCTCTTGGACAACAACCGGCGCATGATCGAGCTGCTCAACGTCCTTCTCTTCTCCCTCCCCGGCACACCAATCATCTACTACGGGGATGAAATCGGCATGGGAGACAACGTGTACCTCGGCGACCGGGACGGCGTACGGACTCCGATGCAGTGGAGCCCGGACCGGAACGCAGGATTCTCTCAGGCTAACCCGCAGAAACTCTATCTGCCGGTGATCATCGACCCGGAGTACCATTACGAAGCGCTCAACGTGGAGACGCAACAAGCCAATCCAACTTCGCTCCTATGGTGGATGAAGCGATTGATCGCCACGCGCAAATCTTTCCGGGCGTTCAGCCGTGGAGAACTGCGATTCGTGCACTCCGGCAATGCGCACGTCCTTAGCTTCCTGCGCATCTATGACAACGAGACGGTTCTTGTAGTGGTCAACTTCTCCCGCCACGTCCAGGCGGTGGATCTGGAGCTGGAAGAGTACGCGGGCGCTTCGATTCGTGAAGTCTTCAGCCGGAACGAGTTCCCCCGCATCAAGGAGGAACCGTACGTGATTACAATCGGGGGGCATGACTACTACTGGTTTCAGATAGTCTCCGCAGAGGATCACGCGCGGCGGGAGTCAGGACCGGAAGCGCCTGCCGTTACATTCACCTTTCGGGAATGGAAGGAGATGCCGGAGACAGCCGCCAGGAGGCTGGTTACGGGCCCCCTTCCGGACCACCTGCGACACGCGCGGTGGTTCCGGAGCAAAACGCGGACCATCCGCAAGACATCGATCATCGACACAATCGCGGTAAGGGAGGCGATGCTACTCGTTTTATCGCTCGAGTACACTCAGGGGGAAGCCGAGCGGTACGTGCTCCCCATCGCATTTGCCGCCGGTGCGGCTGCCGCCCGTATCGCGGAGGAGATTCCGCACGCAGTCGTCTGTCCGGCGGTCGTGGACGGCGAAGAGGGCGTGGTTTACGACGGCCTCTTCAACCCCTCGTTTCGTGAGGAAGTCCTTCTTGCGATGGTGCGCAGAAAGCGACTCAAGAAGGCCGGTGACCTCACCGGCTCCGCGGTGCGCGGAACCCAGGTGCCGGAAGGGGATGGCCCAGTATCCCGCGTCCTCAGCGCGGAGCAGACCAACAGCTCGATCCTCTTCCGTGACCGCCTCTTCTGCAAAGTCTACCGCAAGCTGGAGCCAATGCCGAGCCCCGATGTGGAGCTGACCCGGCACCTCTCCCGGGTGAGGAAGTTCGAGCACGTGCCGGCCTATCGAGGGACTATCACCTATCGGGATAGCGAGGGCACCAACCACGCGCTGGCGCTCCTAACCGACTTCGTGCCGAACGAGGGCGATGCATGGAGCTTTGCGCAGGCTGCGGTCGACCGTTACTTTGAGCATGTCCTTACCGACGGTCCGGAGCTTCCTGCGGGGCGGCAGACGGCGGCAGCGGCGACAGCGGCGACAGCGGGAGGTGATAGCTCACCACCGAAGACACCGACAGCCCTCAACGTACAGCAGATCGACGATGGGTTTTCCGAGCTTGCCGACAGCTTTTTCTTGGAGATGGTGAAACTGTTAGGGCGCCGAACGGGAGAGTTCCATAAGGCCCTGGCGGACCCTCGGGGCGAAGCGGACTTCCAGCCCGAACCGTTTTCCGTACACTATCAGCGAGGGGTCTACCAGAGTACCAGAAGCCTTCTCAAGCGGGTGTTCGCGCAGGCGAAACGGGCGGCACGGCAGGACGAAGCGCTGGCCGAGAAGCTCGAGCCGATTTGGCCGGTGGAGGGCGCCTTGCTCAAGCGACTGGGGAGAATCAGGACCCATAAGCTAAACGCCCGGAAGATCCGCGTCCACGGGGACTACCATCTAGGACAGGTACTTTTCACCGGACGTGACTTCGCTATTATCGACCTGGAAGGCGAGCCGGCACGACCCGTGAGCGAGCGTCGCCTGAAATACTCACCGTTTCGGGATGTGGCGGGCATGCTCAGAAGCTTCCACTATGCCGTGTTCAACGGTTTCATGAGAGCGGTCGAGCTACGCGAGAGCGACCGCGATCGTCTGCTACAGTGGATAGAGCCGTGGTATCAGACCGTCTCCGGAATCTTCCTGAACGAGTATCTGGAAACGGTCTCCGACACCGAATTCGTTCCGGACGACGAAGCCGATCGCCAGGTGTTGCTTGACGTGTTCTTGGCCGAGAAGGCAATCTATGAGTTCGGCTACGAGCTGGACAACAGGCCGGATTGGGTTCAAATTCCTATTGCAGGGATCCTCGCCGTTGCAGGGGCGGCGGCGGAGTGAGCCGCGTGTGCGGATCTCATCTCTCCCTGCTGGAAGGCTCGATTCAGGAGCGTTCTGATACCACCTTAAGCCAAGAGAGGCGGGCGTGACGGATACCACAAACCAACAAGCCATCGGCGCGCAGGTAGATTCCCGGGGACAAACGACTTTCTGCGTTTGGGCACCCCATCGAGCAAGTGTCGATCTCTGCCTTCTCCGCGAGGGGGCGAACGCAATGGAAGCGATGCACGATGCCGACGCATCTCAGAATAGTACTGCCGGGAAACCCATGGAGTCCGCCGGAGACGGCTATTGGAGAATCACCGTTCCTGACGCGCCTGAGGGTACCGAGTACTTCTACCGGCTCGATGGCAGCTTGAACAGGCCGGATCCGGCAAGCCGGGCCCAACCGCACGGGGTGCACGGGCCGTCGCAGGTCATAGATCCTCGTACGTTCTCGTGGACGGATCGCCACTACCGGCCGCCTGCCCTCTCGGACATGGTGATCTATGAGCTCCATGTAGGCACTTTCACCCCGAAACGCACCTTCCAAGGCGTAATTGAACGGCTGGATGACCTCGTTGCGATGGGGATCAACGCCATTGAGCTACTGCCCGTCGCCCAGTTTCCGGGAACAAGGAATTGGGGGTACGACGGGGTGTTCCCGTTCGCGGCCCACAGTGCTTACGGAGGGGCCAAAGGGCTGGCTGAGCTTGTTGATGCAGCGCATGCCCGGCGAGTAGCGATAATTCTAGATGTGGTCTCCAACCACCTCGGGCCCGAGGGCAATTATCTCCGTGACTACGGACCGTACTTCACCGACTGGTATACGACTCCGTGGGGAGAAGCGTTGAACTTTGACGGACCCTACAGTGACGAAGTGCGCGCCTTTTTCATCGAGAATGCCCGTTACTGGCTCGAGGACCTCCATATAGACGGATTCCGCTTGGATGCGGTCAAGAAGATCATCGACAACAGCGCACGGCCGTTCTTGGAGGAGTTGGCCACCCGCGTGGAACAGCTCTCCATTCGGACCGGGAAAGAACGGGTATTGATTGCCGAATCGCTTGGAAACGACAGCCGGGTGATCCGTCCCCGGGAACACGGCGGGCTGGGGATGCATTCCGAATGGCTCGACGACTTTCACCATGCGCTCCATGCGCTTCTCACCGGCGAGCGTTTCGGATACTACCAGGACTTCGGCGAGGTTGAGCAACTGCGCCGTTCCTTCTCTGAAGCGTACACTTTGTCAGGCCAGTACTCCCACTACCGCAGGCGCCGTTTCGGCAACTCAGCGGCCGATTGCGACCCTACCTCCTTTGTTACGTATATACAGAACCACGATCAGATCGGTAACCGCCCGTTTGGCGACCGGATCGGAGAGACGCTGAACTGGGAGGCACGGAAGCTGGCGGCGGGGGCCGTGCTCCTGTCTCCTTACGTTCCGATGATCTTCATGGGCGAGGAGTACGACGATCCGGCACCGTTCCTCTACTTCGTCAGCCACGGGGAGCCCCACCTCGTACAGCAGGTTCGTTCCGGCCGCCGGCGCGACTTTCCCGAGATCTCTCGTGACAGGGATGTTCCGGACCCCCAGGACGAGATGTCGTTCGAGCGGAGCACGCTCGACTGGAGTCTCCGGAACCAGGGCCGACACGCACTCCTTGCTCAGTTCTACCGGGAGCTGATACGTCTCCGGCGTGCGGTGCAGGCCATACCCCCGGATGAGCCGCCCATCGAGCGGAAACAGC
Organism: Spirochaetaceae bacterium; assembly: GCA_003554375.1. Classification (GTDB taxonomy): domain Bacteria; phylum Spirochaetota; class Spirochaetia; order DSM-27196; family SKKC01; genus PWGF01. The sequence goes on along the minus strand of PWGF01000225.1, from coordinate 1,948 downwards.
TGCCTCCTGACGAGCAACCCTTGCTCCAGCCACAGCTGACCCTTCGGGAGCGTCTTTCGGTACAATCGACCGAAGAGACAGTAGCCGTGGTCCGCCGTACCGCCGAGGGGTTGGTGGTGGTGCTTCTCAACTTCGCCCTGCAGCCTCGAGAAATCCATTTCGAAGGGGAATACACCGAGTTTCAGGTACTCCTGGACTCATCAGCAAGGCGCTGGGATGGGCCGGGAACCAGCAACCCGGAACACCTTGCGGCCGAGCATACGATTCGGCTGAATCCTCGGAGCATCGTACTGCTCGTGGAGGGGCCAACTGGACCTTGACAATCCGGCTGGGGCAGCCGACGTTTCGCACGGGAGGCAGTAGTGTTTGAAGTCGCAATAGTGCCGCTCAGCATGCGCGAACCACTCCGACGGGTACACGCTATACGGAAGTCTTTGGCAAAATACGGTACCGAACGCCTCGTGCTTCTCCACGCAACCTCCGGCCGTACCGATCGTGCCGATCAAGAGCTCAGCGCCTACGCCGAGAGCCTCGAACGGTATGCCACCGAGCAGCCCCGGGCTGCCGGCGGACCGTCCGGCGATGGAGGCACTCTGCCCCACCCCTCCGATGCGGACAGAACCCGGCAGAGTTCGGAGGAAGCATCGGAGGAGACGAGCGTGGCGGTATCTGCCGAGCGCCTTCCTGCTTTGGAGACACACGTGACCACCGGTGCGCCGGCGACGGCGATCGTTCGATCGCCCCGAGAGTGCGGCGCTTCGTTTATTTGTATACCATGGAAGCGCAAGAGCTGGTTACAACGCACGCTTATCGGGAGCACGACCAAAGACGTGGTTCGCATGGCGGACGTCCCCGTCCTGGTTCTCAAGGGATACCGCCGCGCGCTCAGTAGCCAGGAGACCACTGAGGCAAGGGTCGTCTACGCCACCGACTTCCACGAGGTCGATGCCGTGGTGCTTCCGTTTTTCAGTGAAGGTGGCCTTGCGGTTTCGGAGCTCCACATCCTGCACGTCGGGGAGCGAGCTCCGGACCCGATAGCAGAGCAGAACCGAATTGCGACGGTGATTGCAGGACTGAACCGCCTAGCTCGTGAGGCCGTCGTGCCGAAAGTGGAGCGGATCACCTGGTCGGGGAATCCAAAACGCGCCATCCCCCGTTATGGGCGCCTGGTGAACGCAGACTTGGTTATCGTCGGCAAAGCCGATACCGCCGGGGGCGTCGGCGCCATTTTGGGATCGACCGCGGAAGCGGTCGCGTACGCGCATCGAATCTCCGTGCTCGTCGTGCCCCGCTCGTTCTCTCCGCATCGTTTCGATCGGCCACACGAAAGGACGTACAGCACATGAGACGCCCAAACCCGGTATTCGTGATTTCTCTCGTTGTCGTCGGGGGCTTCGTCGCACTCGGAGTTGTTTTTCCGGTCGAGCTTGATACTGTGTCTAAGCTTGTGCACTCCGCAATCATAGAGAACTTCGGGTGGGGCTATCTTCTTGCGGCATTCGTCTTTTTGGTTTTCTGCCTCGTCCTCGCCTTCAGTCGCTTCGGGAAGCTCAAACTGGGGGCGGACGACGAGAAGCCTCACTACAGCTACTTCGGGTGGTTCAGCATGCTCTTCGCTGCGGGCATGGGGATCGGGTTGATCTTCTGGGGCGTAGCGGAGCCGCTGTCCCACTATGTGGGCCCGGCCGCCGGAACGTCCCCGGAAAGCGGAGCAGCGGCGTCGTTCGCGATGTCCCGGAGCTTCTTCCATTGGGGCGTTCATCCGTGGGCCATCTACATCGTGATGAGCCTTGCCATCGCCTATTTCTGCTTCCGGCGAGGGATGCCGCCCCTCATCTCGAGCTGTTTCTATCCTCTACTCGGCGACCGGATCTACGGCCCCCTCGGGCGAGCTGTGGACATCCTCGCCGTCTTCGCGACCGTCTTCGGCGTGGCCACCTCGCTTGGC
>PWGF01000374.1 GCA_003554375.1 Spirochaetaceae bacterium | reverse complement strand
GGCGGTCACGAACCGTCCTGGGTTAGCCGGTTCCCTGCTTGTGGGTGTGAGCTTCGCAAAAGGATTCTCGCTCGCTCGAGCTCTCCCGCTTGTGGGTGTCGATCATCTGCTTGCTCATCTGTACGCTCCCCGACTGGCGCCTGTCCCTGAACGGCCGCCATATCCGTTCGTGGCGCTTCTCGCTTCCGGCGGCCATACGGTGATCGCAGTCGTCCGGGGAATCACGGAGGTCGAGGTTCTGGGCGGCACAATTGACGACGCATGCGGCGAGGCGTTCGACAAGATAGCTAAGCACTTTCAGATGGGCTATCCGGGAGGGCCGGCCGTCGAGCGCGTTGCCCGCGACGGAGATGATAGTGCGTTTGAGTTTCCGGTGCCGCGTCTTAAGAAGGGCTCGCACCGGTACGACGTGAGCTATTCGGGTTTGAAGAATGCCGTGATAAACCAACGAGATCAGTTTCACCGGCCGGGGAGCGGAACGAGCACGGCGGATATTGCCGCATCGTTTGAGCGTGCTGCAATCGATTTGCTCGTGGATCGCCTTGGGCGTGCGGTGGAGGACACCGGGATCGGGGAGGTCGTGATCGCCGGCGGGGTGGCGGCCAACGCGCGCCTGCGGCGGATTCTGAAGCAGCGACCCGAGTGGCGTGTAACGGCGCCGCCCATGGAGCTGTGCACCGATAACGGCGCGATGATCGCCGGGATCGGGTATCACTTGCTGGCGGGCGGGCAACGTGACGGGTTGGACTTAACCGTATCGCCGCGGGTCCCGGGGTTTCGGCGCATCGTCGGAGCGCGTGGTTCGCATTGAGGAGAATGGGCGTTCTGCGCTTGCGGTCATGCGTTGCCGGCGCTGAAACCTTCTCCGCACGGTTCTGCCTATCCGGGCTTGCCGGCCGCGGACACTATGCAGGTGGGGGCTCCGCCCGTCCCGCGCATAACGGCTTCTCCGGCTACCGCGACGTTTACGCGTTTGCTCCACAAACCGGCGTACATCATGTATCCTGGGGAAGCTATGGGTGAGTTCAACTTGGATGAGGCGATTCGCAAGGTCCCGGATTTCCCTAAGCCGGGGATACTGTTCTACGATATAACCGGAGTCTTAGTGAATCCGGAAGCATTTGGATACTGCATCGATCGGATGTTGGAGCGCTACCGGAATGTACAGCTCGACGGGGTTGTAGCAATCGATGCCCGGGGGTTCCTATTCGCCGCTCCTTTTGCTCGGGAACGGAAATTGCCGATTGTGCTCGCACGCAAAGGCGGGAAGCTGCCGGGCAAGAAGGTCAAGAAGTCGTTCCAGCTGGAGTACGGGGAAGATGAAGTCGAGATGCACGAAGAGGATTTGGCCACGGTGCGTCGCGTGCTTCTAGTGGATGATCTCATTGCGACCGGAGGTACCTTGCGTGCGGCGGCAGACCTCGTAGAAGAGTCGGGTGGCACGGTCGTGGAGATCTTCTCGGTCATTGGCCTGCCGTTTCTCGACTATGGGGGTACCCTCGGAGATATTCCGGTCACCACTCTCATCGAGTATCATGGCGAGTAGCCGGACGCGCCTGGAGTATTGATCGGAAGGTAGCCCATCGGTGCCCGGCGGACAGAGCGACCAACACTGCCATCAGTGCCGCGATCCAGGGGTAGAGGGCGGGGAACAGAAGGAACAGAGAGAAGAAAACGAGAGTCTCCGTCCCTTCCATTATGCCTCTCGGCATGGCCACTGTTGTCGTGCGCTTGGCCTGGGCTGGGTGCCGGCGCGGTGCCTGCTCACAGCCGCTTTCTTTCGGCTGCTTCGCCGGAACGTCGCGACCGGGGCTGCTATCGGGTTCGGCCGACCATCGTTCGGTGTCAGGGTCGAGCCGGGCCGGGACCGCCCGGCGTTCCGCACCTATCCGCTCGAGGATTGCCGCGGGATAGAGCCACGAAGCGGCGTTCAGGTAGAAGGACGCCAGAAGAGCGGCGGTAATGGGCCAAGCGCTTGGCGACGGGTGCCCCCAAGCAAGCCCCAAGGGAAGAGCGGCGTAGACGACAAAATCACCCAAGAGGTCGCTGTAGCCGCCGATGTCGCTGGGGCGTCCCAGCCGGCGCGCTACGGGTCCGTCGAGACCGTCGCAGCTCCGACTCATCACCCAGAGTCCGAAAGAAAGGGCAATATAGGAGGGGAAGATTGCCGCAACGGCAGCCGCTGCAATGCCGGCCGACAGGGCGATTGTTGTGAGCAGGTGCGGGCTGACACCGAATTGTGCGGCTCGTTCCGCTATAGGGTTGAGTAGGCGGTCTTTCCGGCTTCTGAGAGCTTGATCAAGCATAGGCGGAACAGACGGCCCGTCCTCCCACGTGCTGCACGATCTCAGGAGGCCGGTGGGCCAACGTAAGCCGTGCCTCCGTCCCGACATGCGAGCAACTCAGCGTTGCCGTCCGGTCGCATCGAATAACTATTGACACTCGGGCACCGGTTCGCTATTGTAGCGGCCCAGAAGGTTTTTCCCGGTTGTGTAATGGTAGCACAGCAGATTCTGGTTCTGCCAGTGGGGGTTCGAGTCCTCCCCGGGAAGCTCGGATGGCCCCTTCGTCTATCGGCTAGGACGTGAGATTCTCATTCTCAAGAGAGGGGTTCGACTCCCCTAGGGGCCGAAGCTAAAGGGCCGGAACAAGTCCGGCAACGGTGTCGGAAGAGCCGGCTTGCCCAGGCCGGCTCTTTTTGTGTCCGGGTGTCGGCGTACGCGGCCGTCTGCTTCTGCTTCCGGCCATGAGTCGACCGACCGTACGAAGGAGTAACCTGCATTGAGTATACGAGGCTTTCCACGTGCGTTTCTGGTGCTGGCGGACGGGACTGTGTTCGCGGGCCGTTCTTTCGGCGCCGATCCTCCTGCTGCGCAGGAGCTTCAACCGGGCTCCGGCGATCTCCCCGGCGCCGGGGAGGTAGTCTTCAATACCGCGATGTCCGGCTACCATGAGGTGCTGACCGATCCTTCCTGTGTCGGACAGCTGGTTGCCATGACCTATCCCCACGTTGGGAACTATGGAGATAGCGACGAGTGGTCGGAGTTGGGACCGGAAGAACGATTTCAACGGCCGGTCACTGCCTCGGGGTTGATCGTGAGGAATCTCTACGCGGGCGCACTTCCGGGCGGACGCCGGAGCTTGCACGAGTTCCTGCGGGGTGCAGGGGTTCCCGGGATCTTCGATATCGATACGCGCGGGTTGACCTTGAAGCTCCGAGATGAGGGCAATCAGAGCGGAGTCATCGTTGCGGCCCCCGCGGATCTGCACGCGAGGCACTCGACGGCATCCGAGAGTCCCGGTACGGAGAAGGACGCTGCCACAAGCTCGCCGAGTTCCGCCGGAGGAACGGAATCGGGCGGCGCTCGACGCCACGCGCTTGCCCTCCCCGATTTGGAGCGCATTCAGGCGTTTCTGGCCGAACAGCCGGGGATGAGCGGCCGAAACCTTGTGAAGGAGGTAGGCGCCGCCCGGACAGTGACGGTGAACGCGGAGGGATCACCGCACATTGCCCTTTTCGATTGCGGAACCAAGGCGAACATCATCCGGGAGCTTCAAGCACGGGGCTGCAAAGTCACGGTGCTGCCGTCGTTAACCACGGAAGAAGAGGTTCGGGAGCTGGCACCGGACGCGCTCTTCGTATCCAACGGGCCGGGCGATCCCGATGTGCTCGAGGAACAGGTGTCGGCGTTGAAAGGTCTCGTGGGCACGCTGCCGCTGTACGGGATCTGTATGGGGCATCAGTTGCTATGCAAGGCGGCCGGAGCACGGAGCGTGAAGATGAAGTTCGGGCACCATGGGGTAAATCACCCCGTTCGCGACGAGCACACGGGCCGCGTCTTCGTTACTTCGCAGTACCACGATTTTGCGGTAGACGAAGAATCGCTTCCGAGCAGCATGCGCGTTCGATTTCGCAATGCGAACGACGGGACGATAGAAGGGGTTGAGGCCCCTGATCTGAGGATACGGACTACCCAGTTCCATCCGGAAGGTGCCCCCGGACCCAGGGATTCCTGCTGGGTCTTCGACGAGTTCCTGGAGAGCATAGAAGAGTCCTGAAGAGACCACCAGACTACTAGAGAAGGAGCGCTAACCGGTGCCTGCGCGAACCGACATCAAACGAATCCTTATTATCGGAAGTGGGCCGATCGTCATCGGCCAGGCGTGTGAATTCGACTACTCAGGGAATCAGGCGGTACGGGCGCTCAAGGAAGAGGGGTACGAGGTCATCCTCCTTAACCCGAATCCAGCTACCGTCATGACCACTCCGGGACTGGCGGATCGTATCTACATGGATCCGTTGGAGGTACCGTATGTCGAGGAAATTATCCGTACGGAGAAGCCGGACGGGGTCCTGGCCACAATGGGAGGCCAAACCGCGCTCAACCTCACCATGGATTTACAGCGTGCCGGAGTGTTCAGACGCTACGACGTCGAGGTCCTGGGAGCGAGCGTGGATAGTATCCGGCTCGCGGAAGACCGCGGAGAGTTCAAGTCGGTGATCGAGCGGATCGGCTTGGAGAGCCCGCAGTCGGCCCTCGTGGGAAGCTTCGCTGAAGGCCGGGAGTTTCTGGACGAGGTCGGAGTACCGGTCATTATCCGGCCCAGCTACACTCTTGGCGGTCGCGGCGGAAATATCGCCACCTCGGAAGAGGAAGCCGAACAGTTTCTGGAGTGGGCGTTGAACGAGAGCCCGGTCCATCAGGCGCTTCTGGAGGAGAGTCTGATCGGGTGGAAGGAGTTCGAGCTGGAGGTCATGCGAGACCGGGCGGATAATGCCGTCGTCGTATGCTCGATCGAGAACGTCGATCCCATGGGGGTTCATACGGGTGATTCCATAACGGTTGCTCCGGTACAGACACTGTCGGACCGGGAGTACCAGCGGATGCGGAGCGCCGGGATCGAGATTCTTCGGGCGGTAGGGGTGGACTGCGGAGGCAGTAACGTCCAGTTCGCAATCGACCCGGAGAGCGACCGGATGGTGGTAATCGAGATGAACCCTCGCGTGTCGCGCTCCTCCGCTTTGGCCAGCAAGGCCACCGGTTTCCCGATTGCTCGCTGTGCGGCGCGGCTTGCGGTCGGCTTCACGCTCGATGAGATCGTGAACGACATCACCGGCAAAACCGTAAGCTGCTTCGAGCCCAGTCTCGACTACTGCGCGGTGAAGATTCCCCGCTTCGAGACCGAGAAGTTTCCGTCGGGCTATGCAGAGCTCGGCACTCAAATGAAGAGTGTAGGGGAGTCCTTGGCGCTCGGACGGAGCTTCCTTGAGGCGCTTAACAAGGCTATCCGTGCCTGTGAGTTCGGGTTCGCCGGGCTGGAGGATCTGCCGGATCGCTCGGATGAGGAGATCGAGCGGATGCTGATAACACGTGATCCGCGGCGAATCTTCGCCGTCTATACTGCCTTGCGGCGCGACGGCGGCGGCGAGAGGATCCCGGAGATCTCTCGGCGCACCGGCTATGACCCGTGGTTTCTTTCGAGCTTTCTGGAGCTCGCCGAAGTGGAGGGCGAAATCGCCGCAAGCGGCGGCAACCTCGGCTCCGAGCTTCTCCTCGAAGCCAAACGCCTCGGTATCGCAGACGCGCGAATCGCCGCGCTTGCAGGGATCGAAGAGAGCGTTGTTGCAGGCGCGCGTGATCGCGAGGGGATCCATGCAGTGTACCACTTCGTAGACACCTGCGCGGGCGAGTTTTCGGCAGCGACGCCGTATTTCTACGGAACATACGGCGAAATCGATGAAGGCGCTCCTACCGAGGGGCGCGGCGTGCTCATTCTGGCGAGCGGTCCAAACCGGATCGGGCAAGGGCTCGAGTTCGATACGTGCTGCACGCTCTCGAGCATGGCGTACCGCGGGCTCGGCGTGAAGACCGTTATCGTCAACTCCAATCCGGAGACGGTCAGCACGGACTTCAACGTCTCGGACCGGCTCTACATCGAGCCGCTTGTCGCGGAGGACGTCAAGGAGATCATGCGCAAGGAAGGGATCCGGGACGTCGTGGTGCAGCTCGGCGGGCAGACCCCGCTCAATATGGCGGAGGAGCTTACCGCCTGGGGCGCGAACGTCGTCGGGACCACCGTGCGAAGCATCCTGGACGTCGAGGACCGGGGGCTCTTCAGCAAACTGGTGCAGGCAACCGGGCTTACCCAACCGGCCAACCGCATGGCTGGAAGCCGTGAGGACGTGGCCGCCGCGGCCCGCGAGATCGGGTACCCGGTGCTTCTTCGTCCAAGCTTCGTTCTGGGCGGTAGGAGCATGTCGATCGCATTTAACGAAGACGAGTTAGGCGCCTTCCTTGCACGGGATGACTTCTCGGTGACATCGGAGCGGCCGGTGCTGGTTGACCAGTTCTTGGAGGATGCCTTCGAGTACGATATCGATGCGCTGTGCGACGGAAAGAACGTCTACGTCGCCGGCATCATGCAGCATATCGAGGCAGCGGGAATCCATTCGGGCGATTCGGCCTGCGTATTCCCGCCGTACAAGAGCGATCCGACTATGCTCCGCCAGATGGAGGAGGCGACCGCTACCATTGCTCGGAAGCTGGATGTGCGCGGCTTCCTCAATATCCAGTTCGCGGTAAAGGACGACACGCTCTACATCCTCGAGGTCAATCCGCGTGCAAGCAGAACCGTTCCCTACGTGAGCAAAGCCAGTGGAGTAGACCTGGTGGAAGCCGCCGTCCGCCTTTGGGAGGGCGAGCCGCTCAATGCGCAGGGATTGATCGATGACGAGGCTTCCGGACTTCCGGGTGTCGGGGTAGGCCGTTGCATCGTCGGCTGGGCCGTCAAGGAGGCGATGTTCAGCTTCGATCGTTTCCGTGGTCTGGACCCCATGCTGGGCCCCGAGATGAAGTCAACCGGTGAGGTCATCGGCATCGGCGAGAGCTTTGGGGAGGCGTTTGCCAAGGCGCAGCAGGCGACGGGAACTCGGCTGCCCACCGCCGGTCGTGTCTTCGTGTCGGTGCATCATGAGGACCGTGAGACAATCCTCCCGATCGTCAAGAAGCTCGAGGAGCTCGGATTTCAGATAGCGGCAACGCGGGGCACCGCGGACTTCCTCTTTCACAACGGAGTCTTCGCCGAGGTCATCCTCAAAGTTCACGAAGGGCACCCCAACGTGATCGATCATATGCACTCGGGCCGGATCGATCTGCTGATCAACACCCCGCTCGGGCGGTATACGCAGCGAGACGACGACTACCTGCGGATCGAGGCAGTGCGGATGAAGATTCCGTACACGACGACCACTTCGGCAGCAGCCGCTGCGGTGGAAGGGATTACGTATCTGCGCGAAGGACGGATCGACGTTCGCGCTCTCCCGGAGAAGGGAGCCGGGGCCGCCGCGCCGGCTTCCGGCCTACGCTCCGGTTGATCGCCGGGTCGACAGGTCCGGGCCCGGCGAGGAGCGCCGGACCAGCCGTGTGCGTGAAGACGGCGTCCGGGAGCTATGGGCCGGCGTTCTCCGAAGCTTCGTTGTCCGAGCTCTCCGAGACGTTTTCGAGCACATAGTTGTTGTAGTAGTACTCGAATCCATCGACGAGCGCTTGCCAGCTCGCTTCCACGATGTTCTCGTCGACGCCCACAGTGTCCCAGGTTTCGTTCCGATCGCTTAGGCTAATGAACACGCGAACCTTCGCGGCCGTCTCTTCCTCAGGGTTGAGGACGCGCACCCGGTAGTCAACCAAATGTACCTTGTTGATCCAGGAATGGTGCGGCGAGAGGGCGTCCCTGAGAGCATGGTCCAGCGTTTCCACTGGGCCGACGCCTACGGCGGCGCCCATTATCTCGTGGGAATTACTCCGCATGAACAACCGCCCTACCGTCTTAGCCGGTGCCTCGAGCGTTTTATAGCTTTCGAGATGATAGTTCTTGAGGATGAGGAGCGGTCGATAGGAGCCGATTACCCTTCGAATAAGCAAATCGAAGCTCGCCTCGGCAGCCTCGTACTCGTAGCCTTCTTGCTCCCGTTTTTTCAGAGTCTGGATAAGCTCGGCAACCTCCGGGCTTTTCTTGTCATAGTCGCCGTATCGTTTGAGCTTGTCGACGATGGTGGATCGACCGGCAAGCTCGCTTAGGATGATCCGCCGCTCGTTGCCGACCAGGCCACCATCGACGTGCTCCATGAGGCCGGCTTCTTTGTAGAGAACGTCGGCATGCTGTCCGGCTTTGTGGCTGAAAGCTGCTATACCTACATACGGCTGGCGCTTATCGGGGATTATGTTTGCCTTTTCGGCCACGTAGCGCGAAAGGGCCGTCAGCCGTTGCAGTCGGTCAGCCGCGGTGCACGATCGCTGCTGCTTGAGTACAAGATTCGGGATGAACACACAGAGGTCTGCGTTTCCGCACCGTTCACCCCAGCCGTTGATCGTTCCCTGTATGTGCTCGGCACCTGCCTCGACCGCGGCAAGACTGTTGGCTATCGCCGTACCACAATCGTTGTGGAAGTGTCCGCCGAGTGGGCCAAGGTTGTGTTCGGAGAGCGCCTCGTAGATTCGCGTTACCTCCGAGGGAAGAGTGCCGCCGTTGGTGTCACAGGGGATGACGCAGTCGGCCCCCGCCTCCGCGGCAGTGCGTGCTACCTGTACGGCATACTCCGGATCGTCGCGGTAACCGTCGAAGAAGTGCTCGCAGTCGAAGAGCACTTCGCGTCCATGGCTCTTCAAATAGGAGACCGAGTCATGGATCATTCTGAGGTTCTCATCGGGCGTGGTCCCCAGCACCCGATCTACATGAGCTTTCCACGTCTTACCGACAACAATAACGGTCGGCGTCTCCGCTTCGAGGAGCGCGGTAACGTGAGTGTCGTTCTTGGCCTCCCTGCCGGGACCCCTGGTTGAGCCAAACGCCACAAGCCGTGCATGTTCAAAATGCTCTTTGCCGGCTCGCTCGAAGAAGGCACGCTCCTTCTCGTTAGAGAGGGGAAACCCTCCTTCGATGTAATCGACTCCGAGTTCATCTAGAGCGCGCGCAATCTTGAGCTTGTCGTCCAGTGTGAAGCTGACGTCCAGGCCTTGCATGCCGTCCCGCAGCGTGGTGTCGTAGATAGCGACTGAGGTCATAGTCTCGCCTCCTTCTCAGGATAGCCCGGTCACAAGGAGACCGAGCGGATATTCCGCCGGGACAGCTAAGGCGTCCCGGGTGTTCGCCTTCTGTACCCATCTCGGCCGGCCGGCGCGCCTATGTGGACGTGTGCTCCGGACGCCCCCAAAAAAAAGGCCGCCCGGGTTGCCGGGCGGCCCTTCGTCTCCGCGTCTAAGACGCGTCCAAGCCTACAGAACCGGCCCCGGCCCCATCGCGGGGGAGACAATAATGAGGCCAATAATTGAACCGGTTATGAGGCGGATGTTCTTGAGGCGCGTAAACGAACGGTACATATGCTACGATAACAGATAGTGGTTCCGATGTAGTTTGTCAACACCGTTCGCGGAGAAGAGACCTCCGGCTGTGGCGATGGTCACATTGGTGTGCAGAATACCGTAGGGACGTTGACCTTCCGCTCTTGGGAACCTACGATGAGAGCATGTCGACTTCGCAGTCAACCTTCGACAGGCTCGTGGCGGAATTGAGTGACGAAGAGCGGGAAGATCTCTTTGCCCGCTTGACGGATTCACTGCTCCCAGTTGAGCCGAAGGGCCAAGAGCATCCGGATGCGTTGGAGGGCGTGGCGGAAGTCAACCTCGACTATGAGTTTCGGCGCCTCGGTCTCTTCCGGCGTCTGTGGGTGCTGCTGCGAGCGCTTTTCCAGGGGAAGGAACGGGATGATGTGCTCGAGCGGGACCTATTGCGGAGTACTGCGCGGGAGGTGAACCGGGCATGCCCCGGCTTCCTTGACTACGATAATCAGCGAGTACAACAGCCCTTTCACGAGGAGCTGCGCGGGCTTGCAGAGAACGCTCGGCAGTGTGGCCGCATGCTGCGCGACGTGATGGGGGAGAACCGTTCGCACTTTTTGGCGTTTCTTCTGGAGTTGGAGAACGAGGTTGTCGGGACCCGGCTGCGGGAAGAAACGGATCCTGACCGGGTGAGCCGCCAGGTGCCCGACATATCTGAGGCCGAGCTCAAGCGCAGAGTCGAGAGCGCCGTCGACGAGATCCTGAACTACCTGCCCGGTGACTTGCGGGAAGCGATGTATACGAATGCTCGTTTCCTCGATAATCTCAGAGTGCTCTGTGAGTATCCGTTTCCCCAGCTCCTTTCAGTATTCTATCAGGATGGGAGTGGGACCCCGGGGGAGAGTCCTTTCCAACGGGTGCGCGATCCGGTAGCCGAGCTTGCCGGCATCACGTACGGTTTGCACGTCACTCCCGGCAAAGGATTGGTACGGGGCGTTTACCACTATCTGCGCGGGCAGGCCCAGCGGGAGCAAACTGGCGGTGAAGAGGCCGTAGAGGAGTATCTCTCGAGTTTTACTCGCGCTTATGACTCCATCCAGCGTTTCGTGCGGACGGTCCCGCTGGTTAGGATCGCGCGGCTGGTGAACAATAGCATCCACTTCCAACCGGAGGTACCGAAGGGCGGCGAGGATTGGTTCGCCCGTGTGAAGCAGTTCTGGGCCCAGCGTGTTTCGGCAGCCTATCAAACGTATGCATTCTCTAAGAAACAGAGCCATCTGTTGGAAGAGTTGTCGGAGGCACTCGGTCGCAGCGTCTCACCGTTTGACCGACTGCGAGATCCCTTTGATGCTCGCCCAAGCAAGCTTGCCTATCCGCTGGGAATCGCGATGTCGTTTGTGAGCTCGGTGTACTTCGACGAGGTCCATCCGATTCTCAAGACGATCCATCTTAAGGGGCAGTTCTACAAGGACGCGAACCGAGCTGAGTTCACGCAATCGTTCGACAGCATGTCGGAGCTCCATGAACGCCTGGAGCGTTTCCGGCGCACATTCGAAGATGAAGGCGATTATACGCGGCCATATCATCGCCTGGAGAAGCTTGTTCAGCGAGGGCTGTCTCGAGACGATTCTGAAGTCGTGACAGCTGTGGAGGAGATCAGATCGATCGAGTCGGAGGCCGAATCACTCATCAAAAGCGCAATCAGGCACACGGGAAGCCTTGCCCGGGTGACAAACGGCATCCTCCACGGCGAGGTCGCCGGGCAATACGATACGTTGAGCAATCTCAAGAGTATCGAAGGGCCGAACAGCGACCGTTATCTCACGAAGCTGGGGGATGCAGCGATGAAGCTTCGGCGCACTGCCGATATCCTCTCGCGCAGTTACGATCTCTCCACCATGAAGTTGTGATGGAAGTCCGGAACCTGGAGCTGACGAAATGCCCGCTGGCAACTCAGGAAACCGCCCGCTTTCCGTTCCCGGGGCTGGCCGTGCTTACGCGTCGGCGGGCAGGGAACATGGGCCCATCAGCGGAGCCGAATCGTCGACGCGAAGAGTGTCTGGAGCAACTCGGGCTTTCAGCCGAAAGGCTCATAACCGTACGACAAGTGCATTCGCGGAAGCTGCTCGTCGCGTACCCCGACGGGACCCGTGAGCTCTATTCCGGCGCTTGGCCGACTTCCGGCTCCAAGGACGCCGTGGAGCGTCAGCGAGACGGCTGCACCGCTTCGGTGAGCACCCTCGACTCCGCTGCCGCTCCAGGTCCCGGCCAGGAGCGCTACCCCGGCTCGTGCCCCCCGCCGGGATCGGTCTCCAACTCGGAAGTGCCTCCCCGCCCGAATTCTGAAGTCGAAGGCAACACCGCGCTGCCCCCGGAAGCGGACGGAATCGTCTTACTCAACGTACCGCGTGCACGATCTCCGGAAGGTCACGCGTACTCGGCAGACCGTCCGCCTGACGCCAGTGGACTAGTCGACGGCGCCGTCACCGGCGCAGGCGCCGGCGCCGCAGAAGCTGCCGGCGTAACTGTCGCCGACTGTATGCCCATCTTTCTGTGGGCTCGGCTACCCTATGCGAGCTCGGCGGATGGATCCTGCGATCGGGATAACTTATGCGATTCCCGGGAAGGGTGTAGCGGCCCGTCGAATGCCGCGATGGAAGAAGGTGGAACACGGCCTGAAGGCTCGGCAACTTCGCGTAGCGATACGGCCGGCGATCTCGGGCCGATGAACGTCTCCGCGGACGAAGAAACGGACCAGGGTCCCCTCTACTGCCTTGAAGAGAGCCAGGACGTCGCGACCGTCGGCGCGATCCTCCATTCCGGCTGGAAGGGCACCGGGATTCTTGCGGACGCGATCAGCTTCTTCCGGGACCGACTCCAGGTCCCCCCCGACCAGATCGAGGTCCTGTTCGGCCCCTGCATTTGTCCGCGGTGCTACCGTGTTTCCGCGGAGCGGGCCCGCGCGTTTCGCGAGCGGTGGGGCGAGGATACGGCCGGCGTCTATGAGGACGGCCCACCCACCTCCACCGGTGGCCCCGCCGCCACGGGTGGCCCCGCCCCCACCGGTGGCGCTTCCTCTACCGGTGGCGCTAACTCCACGGGTGCCGCTGCCCCCACCGGTGGCCCCGCCGCCACGGGTGGCGCTGCCGCCACCGGTGGCCCCGCCGCTACCGCCACCCCCACCGAAGGCTGGATCGACCTCCGCAAGGCCAACCTGCGCATCGCCGAGGCCTGGGGCGTCCGCACCGTCCGCGTCGTAACCGACTGCACCTGCGAGAACCCCCAGCTCGGAAGCTTCCGCCGCGACGGCCGGGAGAACTACGTCGGCATGCTTGCCGCGCTGGCGCCTTTCGGGCAATAATCCGCGCCCGTATGGAACAGTATCGCCGGATCTGGAAAGAACGAGTGGAAGAGGCGCTCTCCGCCGTCGCGGAGGAAGAGGGCCACACGATCGACCGCGACGCCGTCGCCGCCGAAACGCCGCCCTCGAGCGAGCTCGGGGACATCGGATTCCCCATGTTCCCCTTCGCGCGGGTCTTCCGCACCTCGCCGCAGAACATCGCCGGCAAAGTCGCCGAGCGCATCGCCGACCGCTACGCCTCCGCATCCCAGGCTCCGGGCACCGTCACGCAGGAGGGCCCCTACGTGAACGCCAAGCTCGACCGGCCCTCGGTCTTCGCGAACGTCCTCGACACCGTCCTTAGCGCGCCCGAGCAGTGGGGCCGGACCGGGCGCGAAGAGGGCCGCCGCGTCATGGTCGAGTTCTCGTGCCCCAACACCAACAAGCCGCTCCACCTCGGCCATCTCCGGAACGACGCCCTCGGAGAGAGCGTCAGCCGCATGCTCGACGCCGCCGGCGCCACCGTCCGTAAAGTCAACCTTATTAACGATCGCGGAATCCACATCTGCAAGAGCATGCTCGCCTACCTCAAGCTCGGCGAAGGCTCTACACCCGAGTCGGAAGGCAAGAAGAGCGACCATTTCGTGGGCGACTACTACGTGAAGTACGAAGAGCTCGTCCGAGAGAATCCCAAGGTCGCGGACGAAGCCGCCGATCTCCTCCGCCGGTGGGAGCAGGGCGATCCCGAGGTCATGGAGCTCTGGAAGCGCATGAACGACTGGGCCGTCTCCGGAATCGAGGAGAGCTACCGCGCCACCGGCGTCACCTTCGACCAGATCTACCTCGAGAGCGAGACCTACACCTCCGGCCGCGACGAGGTCCTCCGCGGCCTCGAGCAGGGCGTCTTCTTCCGCGCCGAAGACGGCTCAGTCTGGGTAGACCTGGAGGACGTCGGCCTCGACAAGAAAGTCCTCCTCAGAAGCGACGGGACCAGCCTCTATCTCACCCAGGACATCGGCACCGCCATCGCCCGGTACCGCGACTGGCCCTTCGACCGGCTGATCTATGTGGTCGCGAGCGAGCAGCGCTACCACTTCCAGGTCCTCTTCACCGTGCTCAGCCGCCTCGGGTTCGAATGGGCTGACAGCCTCTATCACCTGGCCTACGGCATGGTGAACCTCCCGCACGGCAAAATGAAAAGCCGCGAAGGCACCGTCGTCGACGCCGACGACCTCCTCGCCGAGCTCCAGGAGCTCGCCGCGCAGGAGATCCACAACAAGGAGCGCGCCGACGTTGTCGGTGACGTCCCGGCCACCGCCCGGAGCATCGCCCTCGGTGCGCTCCACTACTACCTGCTCCAGGCAACTCCCAACAAGGACATGGTCTTCGATCCCGCAGCCTCCATCAGCTTCACCGGAAACACCGGCCCGTACCTCCAGTACATGGGCGCGCGGATCTCGAGTATCGTGCGCAAAAGCCACGGCGTCCAAATCGCCCCGTGGGAGGAGCTCGACCTCTCGGTGCTCTCCGCGCCCGAGGAGTGGGACCTCATCAAGCTCGTCTCCTCCTTCCCGGACACCGTCTCGGAGGCCGCCTCCGAGCTCAACCCCGCGCTCCTCGCCAACCATCTCTACGACCTTGCCAAGCTCTTCAGCCGCTACTACCACGAGCACCCCGTCATTACCAACGACGACCCCGCCCTCCGCGGCGCACGCCTCGCCCTCTGCCGCGCCGTCGCCCACACCCTGCGCGCCGGCCTCCCGCTCATCGGCGTCCCCTTCCTCGAGACCATGTAGACCGCCGGAGAGGGCGATTCACCCTCCGCTCCCAGAGAATCTGGGCGTGCCCCCGCCCCGAGCCGGCCCGTCCGCGAGCGCTCACCCCGCTCGCGGGCAGTGACCGCCCCCCATCCGGCAGCCCACCACCGCCGGCAGGCTCGGCGCGGGGTCAGGCCGTCCGGGGGTTCCGTCCCGGCGCAAGGCCGAACCCGGAACCGGCGCGCTCCCGCCACCCGACACCCGCCATCCCTCACCGCCGGCGCGGCTTGCGCCGGGACCGCCTCACCGGTCCGGCCGGCCCCAACCGCGCACACCGGCCCGCGCGCCCGCTTCCCACTCGCGGCCCCCATCTCCCTCCCACGGCGCTCCGCGCCGCC
>PWGF01000158.1 GCA_003554375.1 Spirochaetaceae bacterium | reverse complement strand
GGGAAAACCGGATCACCGAACGCCCCTCGTCATCGACCCGAACCGAGCGATCTCCGATACGCAGACTCCGGTTCTCCCGTGCTACCTCCAACGGAGCTCCCGCCTCCGCACCGTCCCCGTCCGCCGCGCCGATACCGGTCTCGCCATCGTCCTCGGATCCAACCCTGGTTGCAGGCCCGCCCGTTTGCCCCACGGCGTACATTGCAAGCGCGAAGGTCGGTACCGCTCGCTCGTCGAACCGTGAAACGAGCGGCGCACGGCGGAACACGTCGTCCGGATCGCTCTGAATGTGCACGTTACCGAATGTAGCCGCCGAGCTAAGGAGATCCTGATTGGGGAGTTGAACGCGATCGTATGAGAGTCCAAGATCGTTTTCCGTCACCACTGAGGGGGCCGGCGCTCCGCTCGGCATGCTCTCGGCAGCGCCGCGCCCATAGAAAGCGGCATGCACCGTGCGCCCATAGCCCGTTGCGGCCTCGGCGAAGTACGCGTCATCCGAGACGCCGTAGGGCGAGAAGTCTGGAAACAGAATATCGAATCCTACGGCCCGAGCCCCGGCATCCTCGAAGTATTCGAGCATCACCCCCCAGATCTCCCGGGGCCAGGGCCACCCGTAGCCGAACTCTTCCAGGACCCAGTCGAGGCTCTCCTCATCCACCATGACGAGAACCACATCGCTCTCCTCCGGCGGCTGCTCCCGCACCCCGAGGCGCGTACGCCAGTCGTAGGTTATGAGCTCCGCAGGCTCCATCAGGCCCGCCGCCGTGAGTCCGACGATTACCGCCGCTACCCCAAAACCGACAAAGCACCCCCGTGCCAACCGCTCCCGGCCGTGCCCCTCGTCTTTCATCTGCGCGCCCTCTCGCTACTCGGCTGTTGTGTCTCGCTAATGCGGTTCGTCCATAAAAATAGAGAGCACGGCACGATCAACCGTTCCGCGCCCTCCGGATCCCGGCTATATCGCTCCCAAGTGACGTTCGTAACGCTCCTGCCGGGTTGAGATCGACGTAGGCCGATAGCTCGAGTCAATCTCCTCTCGGGCCACTTCGATCCGGCTTTCCGGTGAGGGGTGCGTCTGCAGGAAACCGGGCCCGCCCGATTCCCACTGCTCGTTCATCCGCTCGAGTACCCGTACGAGGGCGCCGGGGTCGTAGCCAACCCGCTTGAGCAAGTGGACCGCGCCGCGGTCCGCCTCGTCCTCACTGCTGCGCGAGTAGCCGGTTGTGGTAAGGGTCTGCGCGACATCGTTGATCGAGTCGTCGAAAACGTCCGTGAGCCGGCGTACCTCATCCCGGGTTGCAAACTGAGCACCCGCTATCGCAGCGCTCGTCAGCGCGGTCGTAATTCGCGAAGTTCGAATCGATTGCAACCCGTGCTGGTGAACCACGTGCTGGATCTCGTGAGCGAGTATGGCAGCCACCCCGTCCTCGCTGTCGGCAAGCCGCAACAAGCCGCGTGTCACAAAGACAAGCCCGCTCGGGGTTGCGAAACCGTTGATCTCGTCCGAATCCAGGATCTGGAAACGGTACCCCCCGAAAAGCTCCGGGCGCTCCGACGCGAGCGCGAGTGCTTGGCCGATCCGGTTGAGGTATGCATTTGCATCCGGGTCATCGTAGGTCTCGTAGTCGGCTAGGATGACTGCGGCAACTGAGCGGCCGATGTAGTACTCCTGCTCCGGCGTAATATCCTCGTAGCTCCGCTCCACGTCGCGCGCGGCGCGGCGCAGCGCCTCCGCCTGGCCGCGATCGATGTGGCCCGTTGCCTGCCCGATCGAGGTCCCGATGTCTGTCACCGTAGAGCACGTCGCTACTGTCAGAAGAGCTCCGGCGAGCGCCGCGCCGAAGGCCATCAGACTGAACCGGCTCCGGCGAACACGTCTCAGCGGGTAGCCGCGGCAATCGCGTCGCGCCGCGTAACTGTTCTGCGATGTCCTATCGCCGGCCATCATTCATCCTCCTCCGGAAAGTGCAGCCCGCCCTCCTCGAGGAAACGAGCCAGCTCCTCGGGCTCTTCTCCGCGAGCTTCAAGCTCATCGATCTTGGCATAGCTCAACCCCGTATCGCGCCGGTACTGTTCCTCGACATCCTTGTTGAACCCCCTTCCGGCCAGAGCGACCTCCCGGTCGGTTGCGCGCTCCTCGATATCCCGATCCGACGCCTCTAGGACGATCTCTTTTGTCGTAACGGCCGAGCGATTCACCCAGCCCTCGATCCCACGAAATCCTACCAGAACCCAGTCACGTCGCTCATCCAGAACCTGAACGCGATCTCCATACGACAATCGCCCCACCTCCGCGGCGAGGCTTCGAGGCTCCTCTCGAACTCGCGTCTCGCGGACCTGTACCGAGAGCTCGTCCGAGAAGCCGAGGCCGGCTCCGAGTACCAACAAAAACAGTACCAGAAACGCCGACATAAGGCCGGGGCCCCCTTCCCGCGTTCGGAAAGAAAAGCCGGCGCGGCCCACACTCTTACCAGTCATCGATTCCTCCCCTGCCGGACATAACCGTGGCGACCAGCGCACGCGTTGGTTATGGACACCGACGTTACCCCCAAGTATACCACGACCAGCGGGGGAAGCGACTCACCCGTCGGAGCCGTAGCGCTCAGTCCACCTCCTGAGCGTCTGCGCATCACGAAAGAAGTTCGTCGGCTCCTCTTCCAACACGCCGTCGATCAGAACCCAATGGTCATCCCCCGTCTCAGCAGCCGTCTGTAGATACTCGGCCCAGCGATCCTGCGCTTCCGAAAGCAGGATGCGGGACGCCCACCCCTCGTCGCCGATGGCATAGCAGTACATGCTCACAAGCAGTTTCCCAACTTTGCCGAGTGTCGCTACGCACCTTTCGCGGTCGGCACAGGCCCCGGGATGCCAGAAGCACTTCACGTTCTCGTGATCGACAGATCGGATGAACTCCAGCATATGGTCGACATCCGGCACCAGCGAGTCGGAACGCGCGGATACCCCGACCACAACACCCCGTTGCGCCGAAGCGTCGGCGAGCTCAGCCGTTGCGTCGATCAGAGTTGCTCGATCAGAATTCGAGGTGTCGCGAGGCGGCCGCGTGCCGACATTGACGGCAAGGACAGCCGCTCCTAAGGCCTCCACCGTATCCAGGACCGTCGCCTGTGCGGTCGAAGAGTCGGCAAAACGTGCTCCCGAGGCGTAGGAAGTCACCACCAGCCCTGCTTCTTCGGTAGCGTTGCGGCACACGCGGGCTATCTTCATCTCCCCCACCGGCACGTGATGTTGGTCCCATTCGATCCCGGCCAGGCCGGCCGCCTGAACCAGCTCCACGATCCGTCCGGGTTCGTGGTCGAGAAGGGTACGCGAGGTCACCCCAGGAATAAACATGCCGCCCCCGTCTCCCTGTGCGGCCGGACCCGGACATCTTCCCGCATGGTTCGGCGGG
>PWGF01000333.1 GCA_003554375.1 Spirochaetaceae bacterium | reverse complement strand
CGGCGTACGCTGCTAACGCCTCCGGCCGGAACAGATCCGGGACGGTACAGCCCCAGGCTCCCGGCGCCTCACCGAGGGAATCGAAAAGCCCGGTGTGGTGAGCATTCCGTTCGGTTTCTCTGAGCGCTGTGCGTAGCTCGTTCAACGTTAGTAGCGGGTAGAATGCATCCACCGGGCCGGGAATCACGAGTTGATCGCCGCAGTGTCGAATGCGCTCGGAGATGTTTTCGCGGAGCGCGGGGCTCCATGTGGCGATATAGTCCGTTCCTGGCAGGTGCCACCAACAACTGACGCTGCCGTCGGCCGAATCCTCCGTGCTCTCCCGGAGATGAGCCACCGCGGCCTCGATAGCAGCGAGTGGGGTGCGCTCGCCGACGCGGAAGTATAGGAAGGCGGGAACTGGGGCTGGCGTTCTCATTATCCACTTGTTTGTATCACAGGGCGGGAGCTGCAACAATCGCTTCTTCCGGTATTCGCCGCTTTTCGGCAGCTTAGGAGGGAACAGGACTTTGACGGCCTCGCCTGAGACCAGCCGGCTGCACCCGCGGCAGGCGGCTGCCCGGCGTGTCCTTATCCGCCGGCCCGGCGACTATCAGGAGCAGTCCCGGCGCCGCACCGTAGCGGCGTGCCGTTATCCGCGGACCCCCGGCTGCTTCAAAAAAGGTAGGTGCCCGGCCCGAATTCGTCCAATTCCCTGTTGATGCCCGGCGCCAAACAGTGTATTTTACACACGGCATTTCGCCATCGATCCGTGTACAGGCTAATGCAACTCCAAAACTAACTGAGGAGAGGTTCTGGCTTATGGCAAAGCAGTTGATATTCGATGAGGAGGCTCGCAGAGCTCTACTCCGGGGAGTGGAACAGCTTTCCCGGGCAGTGACGGTAACGCTCGGCCCCAAGGGTCGTAACGTCCTTCTCGACAAGAAGTTCGGAGCGCCGACCGTAACCAAGGACGGCGTTTCGGTAGCAAAGGAGATCGAGCTGGAGGACGCATGGGAAAACATGGGTGCTCAGCTCTTGAAAGAGGTCGCTACCAAGACCAACGACGTCGCTGGTGACGGCACCACCACGGCGACCGTGCTGGCTCATTCCATGATCAAGGAAGGGCTCAAGAGCGTGGCCGCCGGCATCAACCCGATGGGCATCAAGCGCGGCATCGACGAGGCGGTGGAGCACGCCGTCGAGGAGATCCGTAAGGTGGCCAAGGAGATCAAGGAAAAGGAAGAGATCAGCCAGGTCGCGGCAATCTCCGCCAACAACGATCATGAGATCGGCGAGGAGATCGCCAACGCAATGGAGAAAGTCGGCAAGGACGGCGTCATCACCGTCGAGGAGTCCAAGACGCTTGAGACCACAACCGACTTCGTGGAAGGAATGCAGTTCGATCGCGGCTATCTGTCGCCGTACTTTGCGACCAACCGCGAGCAGATGACCACCCAGCTGGAGAACCCGTACATTCTGATCCACGACAAGAAGATCTCCAACATGAAGGATCTGCTGCCGGTGCTGGAGAAGGTTGCGCAGCAGAACAAGCCGATTCTCATCATCGCCGAGGACGTCGAGGGCGAGGCACTGGCTACGCTAGTCGTCAACACGATCCGCGGTACCCTCAACGCCTGTGCGGTGAAGGCACCTGGGTTTGGTGATCGACGAAAGGCGATGCTCGAGGATATCGCGATCCTCACCGGCGGCCAGGTCATCAGTGAAGAGCTCGGCCTGAAGCTCGAGACCGCCGACATCAGCCAGCTCGGTCAGGCCCAGACCGTGAAGGTGGACAAAGAGAACACCACTATCATCAAGGGTAGCGGAAAGCAGCAGGACATCAAGGATCGGATCGCCCAGATCAAGGCCCAGATCGAGGACACCACCAGCGACTACGATCGCGAGAAGCTTCAAGAGCGGCTTGCCAAGCTGGCGGGCGGCGTGGCCGTAATCAATGTCGGTGCTGCGACCGAGGTGGAGCTCAAGGAGAAGAAGCACCGCGTCGAGGACGCGCTGTCGGCTACGCGTGCGGCCATCGAGGAAGGCATCATTCCGGGCGGTGGTATCTCCATCATCCAGGCGGTCGCCGCGTTGGATAACGTGGATGTGAGTGACCGCGACGAGGCCGAGAAGGTCGGCTACCGGATCTGCCGCCGCGCGCTCGAGGAGCCCATCCGCATGATCGCCGAGAATGCCGGCGTAGACGGCTCGATCATCGCCGATCGCGCCAAGGGCGAGAAGAAGGGCATCGGGTTCGATGCCGAGAAGGGCGAATGGACCAACCTGGTCAAAGCCGGAATCATCGATCCGGCCAAGGTAGCCCGGAGCGCTATAAAGAACGCGGCAAGCATTTCGAGCCTGTTGCTCACCACCGAGTGTGCGATTAGCGACCTGCCGGAGAAGGACGACGAGTCCTCCGGAGCAGGCGCCGGTGGCATGGGCGGAATGGGCGGAATGGGCGGTATGTACTAAGCCACACCGCTCGATGCCGCTAGCAGGCATGGACGGGAAATCTGCCCCAGCCCCGGGGGAGCGGTCTGCCGTTCCTCCGGGGCCTTCTGTATCCGGCTGACCGCACAACGGGGCTTGAGCTCGCATGGAGCGTCGAGCTAACCTGGGAAGTCACGGATCGACGGAGAATCCTGCGGTGTGCGTGGCCATTCCCGGACAAGGCTACATTGAGGGGGCGTTGCCGAGGGGGCGTTGCCGCTTTTCAAAGTCGGCCCGAACCGCTACAGTAGGCATTGACGCATGAAGCGGGACGATTTCGTATTCACTATTGGGTATCACGGTAGCGCTGCGGTGGTCGATCGATCGGCGCGACGCCGGTATCGACGGCTCGGTACACGGGAGCTCCTAGAGCACGCACGGTATCGGGAGGCGTTCCGGTCCGCGCTCTATAACGACGACCAGGAAGAGCTGCGTGAGGTCGGTGAGCAATTCGCTGCGGTGGCCGGCCTTGAGACGGTTGAACCGGGGAGACTGAAGCGGCTCTTCGGGGTGCAGCATGTGCCGGACAACGTGACTCGAATCATAGCGATCTGATCGGCGGCCGGCCAGGAGGGGGTGACCCCGGGCCGCTTGACCCCGAAAGGGGAGCATGGTAGCTTTCGGCCTCCGGCGGCAGATTCGCAAACCTCAATAAGGACGGGAATAATGGCAGTTTATTTAGAAGCGCTGACACTGTTACAGGCCAAGCCGGGTGCGGCGGGTGGCGGTCAGCTGTTGGTGACGTTCGTTACCTTCGGCTTAGTTTTCGCCATCATGTACTTCCTGATAATCCGCCCGCAGAGCAAGCGGCAGAAGGAACAGCAGCGGATGCAGGAGTCGCTCAAGAAAGGCGACCGCGTGGTTACCTCGGGTGGAGTTCGCGGCACGATAGTAGGCGTCAAAGAGGACGCCGTGCTCTTGAAAGTAGACGACAATACCAAGCTTGAGGTTGTGCGGAGCGCAATCAGCGGCGTTTTAGAGCGCAAGGGCAAAGGCAAGGGCAAGGGCAAAGCACAAGCGGAGAAGGATGGAGCCTCGGACGAGAGCGGAGAAGAGGAGTCGGAGTCCGCGGAAGAGGTTTCGTCCTGAGAGGCTCAAGGGTAGTGAGCCCCGCTGTCCGAGAGTATCGAGCGTAAGCACACATTGAACGGCGGAGTGCTCGGCGGGTCAACCGTGCCGGCGGAATCCCAAGTTCAATCGGAGTTCGATTATGACTAAGCGTTTTCGTTTTATCCTTCTTCTAGTCTGTATCGCAATCGGCGGGGTGTTCATCTATCCCACCGTTCAGTGGTATTTTTTCACCTCCGCCGAGGATCAAGAGCTCGCAATGGCGGCGCGTCCGGAGGTCCGGGAGTACGCACAATCTCAGGCTCGGGCTGCGTTAACCGAGCTGAGTGAGCTGGCGGAAGCCGAACCGGAGAGTCCGGTGCCTGAGGAGTATAGGTACGTTACCTCGTTGGCACGGTCACAACGCTCGGAAGACAATCGGGAGATTCCGTCCGAATGGACGGTTCTGGACGTGGTGGCCAGCTTTCCGACCGCTCAGGATATGTTTGATGCGGTAGAGGGGCACCATCGCGATCGCGTTCAGCGACTGAAAGATCTCCAGGGGCGGATCGTCGAGCTCGGACTCGATCTCTCCGGGGGGATCAGTGCTACGCTAGCGGTCGATGAGGAGGCGTTAGCCGAGGACTTGGGGCGAGAGCCCACCGGCTCGGACTTTGACGAACGCATCCCTGCGGCTATAGAGATCCTTCGTAGCCGGATCGACGAGTTCGGGGTTTCAGAGCCCTCCATTCGCAGGCAAGGAACCAACCAGATTCAAGTCGATATTCCGGGCACGCAGGATAGAGAGCGGGTGAACGCGTTCTTGCGCGGTCGCGGAAGTCTCAACTTCCACATCGTAAACGATGAGGCTACCGAAGAGCTGATTCAGTACCAGCGTGAAAACCCGGGGTGGAGCCCGGCGGCGGACGAAACCCCGGACTTCGTTCCCGTGGGCTCGAGCGTCAAGCCGTATGTTCAGCGAGACGATTACGATATGGACCGCGTTGTTCGGTACATCGTGGTTCACGACGACATCGATGAATACGGCCTAGAGGGGCGTCATATCCAATCGGCGCAGGTGGTCAGAGACCAGATTACCGGGCGCCCGGAGGTGAACTTCGTCTTAGATAGTGAAGGCGCCGATCTTTTTGCCCGGTTGACTAGAGATAATGTTGGTAATTCGCTCGCGATCGTCATGGAAGGGAACGTCCGCGCGTACGCGACCATCCAGAGCGAGATCCCGGTTGGACAGGTACGGATGACCGGGTTTGATACGGAGCAAGCGAACGACATCGCCACGGTGCTCAGGACGGAGTCTTTGAACGTGGACCTCGTTGTTCTTAACCAGCAGACGGTCGGCGCAGCGCTCGGTGAGGATGCAATTGAGGCTGGGCTGCTTGCTATCGCTGTCGGGTTCTTGCTGGTTTTCGTGTTCATGCCGATCTACTACAAAGGAGCAGGGTTTGTCGCCGACATAGCTCTGGCTCTGAACCTGTTCCTCATCGTCGCGATTCTCTCGGTGTTTAACTTGACTCTGACACTGACCAGTATTGCGGGGATAATCCTCACCGTAGGCATGGCGGTGGATGCCAACGTGGTCGTCTTTGAGCGGATCAAGGAGGAGTATCGGCTCGGCAAGAGCGCGCGGGCTTCGATCGCGGCCGGTTTCCAGAAGGCGATGAGCGCTGTCCTGGACTCGAAGATCACAACCTTCATTGCGGCGGTGTTCTTGAGCCAGTTGGGTACCGGTCCGGTGCAGGGGTTCGCCGTTACCCTTGCGGTCGGAATCGTCACGTCACTGTTCACCGGGTTGTTCGTTGCGCGGCTGGCATTTGACTTCAGTACCGACGTGTTCAAACGAACGAAGCTTAGCATAGCGTGGGGCGGCAAATGAAACGGGTCATCGAATTTCTCAAGTATCGGTTTATCTTCACGACGCTGCCGATCGCTCTCATCGTGGTTGGTGGAGTGTTCATGTTTTCGACATGGGGCGGCTTCAACCTCGGAATCGATTTTCAGCCCGGTCTTCGCCAGCAGGTGCAGATTGACCCGAACACCGTAGAAGCCGATACGGCGGCGGTGCGGGAGGCGCTGGCTGATCTGCCGGTGGAGCAGATCCAGGTAGTCGGAAGCCCGGCCGAACAGCGCTTCGCTATTCGGGTGCCTGACGATGGAACCGGAGATGAGTTCGCCGCACGGATGCCCGCGGATATCCAAAGCGTGCTTGAGGAAGCATTCGGAAGCGGCACGGTCACGGAAGAAGAAGTGGCTTTCGTTGGGCCGCAGTTTTCGGAGCAACTGACTCGGGATTCGGTTGTCCTGGTTGGGTTCGCGTTGTTGCTGATTCTGGGCTACGTCTGGGTGCGATTCCGTTTTGCGTACGCCGTCTCGAGCATTATCACGCTGCTCCATGACATCGCGTTTATCCTCGTCGTAATCGGTGCGTTTCAGCTGGAAGTGACGACGGCAACAATCGCCGCCGTTCTTACCATCATTGGCTATTCGCTGAACGACACCATCGTCATCTTCGACCGTATTCGCGAGAACGAGACGATGATGCGGAATGCGGCGATTCCGACGATCATCAACACTAGTATCACTCAGAGCCTGAGCCGGACGCTCGTTACATCGATGACGACGCTTCTGGCAGTGGCGGCCATATACGTCTTTGCTACGGGCCAGATTCAGGACTTTGCGTTGACGCTGATGATCGGAGTTGTGATCGGAACGTACTCATCGGTATTCATCGCTTCGCCGGCGTTGTTGACGCTCCAGCGACGCTTGGAGAAACGGAAGCGCAAGCAGCAGATCGAGGATCTGCCGCCGCGGAAGCAGGAAGCGGCCGTTGCTACCGAGGAGGGAAGCGACGACGGTTCCGCCGCGGAGGAAGACGAAGCTGCTGCCCGCGCACGTGCGGTAAAGGAAGAGCTCGCCAAGAAGCGGCGCGCCACGGCAGGGGCGGGTGCCGGGGGAAGCGGCAAGCCCAACAAGCCTCGCTCGCAGCGTAAGAAGAGGCGTTGAGTGGATAATAGGGGCGGAGCAGCATACCTTCTGGTGCTCGAGTGTGGTCGGCGAGTGGCGCCTGTGCGCCGGCTGGGTTATCCGCAGGAGAAAGCGGTCCGTTGAGCTAGGGGGGGAACGATTATCCGGGCTGTGCGGCTGGGAACAGGCGGCGAAGCAGACCCGGTGGCGCCTTCGGGGTTAACGCGGTAGTAGGGACGATGCTCATCACGATTCTGCGGATTGCCGGAAGCCTTGGGCTCTTCGTCTACGGAATGCGGCTGTTGAGTGACAGCCTTCAACGGGCCGCAGGCGACAGTCTGCAGCGGATACTCAATCGACTCACGGGGAACCGTTTCTCCGCACTCCTGAGCGGGCTCTTTCTCACCGTTCTTGTTCAATCCAGCTCAGCTTCAACGGTCATGATCATCAGCTTCGTGAACGCCTCCTTGCTGTCGCTTGTGCAGGCGGTCGGGATGATCATGGGCGCCAACATCGGCACCACGCTCACGGGCTGGATCGTGGCAATATTCGGGTTTCAGGTTGACGTGTCCTCGGCGGCGCTGCCCGCTATCGGAATCGGCAGCGCGTTGGTGTTTGGCAAGAAGCTCCGGGGAAAGGCGATGGGCGAAGCCCTCGTGGGATTCGGGATTCTCTTTCTCGGACTCATGTACCTGCGCGATAGCGTGCCTGATATTCAGGACCACCCGGAGCTTCTGGAGACGATCGGCCGACTGAGCGATCTTGGTTTTCTCAGCACGCTGATATTCGTTGGAGTCGGCACTGTCCTCACCATCGCCGTTCAGTCATCGTCAGCTGCTATTGCAATCACGCTGACGATGGCCTATTCAGGCTGGATCGACTTTCCGACGGCGGCTGCGATCGTGCTCGGAGAGAATATCGGCACTACGATCACGGCCAATATCGCAGCTTTCGCGGGAAGGACGGAAGCGCGCCGGGCAGCGCGTGCTCACATTCTCTTCAATGTGGCGGGTGTAGCGTGGATGATCGTGGTGCTGCCATACGCGTTGGAGCTGGTGACCTTTATTGTCCCGGCACCGGCGGGTGATCCGCTGGGCGTGCTTCCGACCCGCCTCGCAGTATTCCATACGTTATTCAACGTGGTGAATTCGGCTCTGTGGATCGGCTTCGTGGACTTGCTGGTGAAGGCGGCTGAGCGGATTGTGCCCGCGGCTCCCAAGGTTGAGCGAGCCCCGTCGGATTTGCCGGAGGCGCCGTATCGTGCGCCGGTGGACCCCCGTGATATCGGGCGCGCACCTGAGCTCTATCTGGTGGAAATTCGGAAGGAGCTTGTTTCTATGAGCCGCCATGTAGGGCGTATGCTGGGGCAGGTCTCGGAGATCCTTGAAGAAGACGATCCGGCGGTAGTTCAGAGCAGCTTTGATTGGATGGAGAGGTGGGAGGACTACATCGACGGCGTTCGTGAGGAGCTCCAGCGGCTGCTTGCTGCGTTTTCGATGGAGGCGCTGAGCCGTCACGGCGCGGCTGCAGTGAGCGCGTACATGCGCTGCGTGAACGAGTTGGAGCGGGTTGCGGACGCCTGCTATGTGCTCGCTCGGGAGCTGGAGAAGGTGTCACGCAAGAAATGGTCTTTTCACAACAAGGCTCGGAAGGGCCTTGTTTCGTGCGCCCGGATGGCACAAGAGCTCTACGATCTCGCGGTGTCCAGCTTGTATCCGTCGACTCGACTGGAGTTGGAAGCGGGGCGGTTGCGCCGTCGGCAGCTGGACGAGAGGAGGGAGGAGCTCCGCAAGGAAGCGCGGAAGAGGATTCAGAAGGACGGGCACCTCAAGTCCGAGCTCTCGTTCATCGACTTCCTGAGCGAGTTCGAGCATGTTGCGGGGTATTCGGTTAACATCATGGAAGCGATGGAGCCGGTGAAACGTGAGGAGCACCCGGGAGGCCAACCTTAGAACCGGTGCCCGCCGAGCTTGAGTAAGTCGAACGCACCGATGTTGCTGATCGCCATTACAGCCATGACGCCGGCCTCCGTAGGATCAGCTACCGTCAGGTCCGAATGGTCCGGTAGCGAGCCGGCCATGCTAAGCGCGATGACCGGGATGCCGTACTCTTCGCGCAGCTCGTCCACTGCGACCGATATCTCCCCCCCCATCATGGCTCCGGCCATCACGAGAATTCCGGCGCGGTGAAGGCGACCGACGCCCCGCACTGCGCGGGCGATTTCCTGCTCACCGACTACTGCGATCGTATCTACCGATATAACCTCTCCCCGGATATTGTGGCGATCAGCCTCCGCAATGGCCCCGGACGCCACCGCGGCGACCTGTGCCCCGCCCCCCATTACGATGATGCGTTTCCCGTAGGTCCGGCCAAAGGTCGGGCGTACATGCACGCGCTCGACCGACTGGATCTTCTCGATCGTCTGAGCCACGCTCTCATGCACCGAGCCTTCCTTTATCTGGACCAGGATGTGCGTGAGCCCGTCGAAATCGATCCAGCTTTGGATGTACCAGACGTCTCCTGCCGGCTGTGAGATTGCAGCGGTGATGTCTGCCAAAAGGCCGATACGATCCCGGGCCAAAATCTCCAGGGCGAATCCTGGATACGTGGCGGTAGCGGCATGAGACTTGAAATGGCGGTAGCGTTCTGCCAGGCGCTGCGGAATCGATGAAGCCATATCGATACTGTATGATACTCGGTGAGCGGTACACGTCAAGCACGCTGTCGTGCGCAAGACCGGCTTCACCTGACCGGGCGAAATCAGTATAGTGGCCGGGGTGCTGAATCCTGGAAGGCGACCTATAGGGATCAGCAAGCTGAATAATCTGTCGCTGCGCGAGCAATCTATGCGGACTGGGAAACACGAAACGCTCTACTATCGATGGGCCGGGAGTGCGGAGGTCACGGGGCCTCAACGGAGCGTCGTCATTCTTCACGGTTTGTTCGGCTCAGGGGAGAACTGGGCCGGGATAGCACGTGCACTGTCGGAACACGTGCCGGTAGTGCTCCCGGATCTGCCGAATCACGGGAAGTCGGCATGGACCGAGACGATCGACTATCCGACAATGGCTCGGGAAGTCGAGCGTCTTATTAGCCTGCTTGGGCTGGAGCAGCCGATTGTTGTCGGGCACAGCATGGGAGGCAAGGTGGCGATGGCGCTTGCCCTGATGCAACCTGAGAGCGTGGGTGGACTCGGCGTTATCGATATTGCACCGCGGCGCTACAGGCCGTCACATGAGAGCATCCTGGCGGCGATGGCGGCGGTGGAGGAGAGGGGGAACAAGGAGGGGCGGAGTCCGACCCGAACGGAAGCAGATGCGATTCTTGCGGAACGGATTCCCGATCAGGCAGTGCGAGGCTTTCTCCTCAAGAGCTACAGGCGAACGTCGGAGAGTAACTACGGGTGGATGCTGAATGTTTCAGGTATACGCACGGCGTATTCCGCCATACTGGGGTTCCCGGATTTTGGGGCGGCTCAGTACACCGGCAAGGCTTTGTTTCTCTATGGCAGCGAATCGGATTATGTGCGGACGGAGCGAGATAACGAGCTGATATGGGAACGATTTCCGCAGGCGCAGTTGGTAGAGGTGGACGGCGCGGGGCATTGGGTGCACGCGGTGCAGCCCAAGCGCGTCGTAAGCGAATTGATGGCACTCGTAGGGTAGGCCCCGGTGAACGCAGACATCCTTAGGTCATTTGGGCCTGATACGGAGCTTCAGCCGGCGAGCCCGGAGACACTCGTTGGAAGAAGTGGCGCGACATACGGGATCGCGGACGGCCGCCCCGAGCCCCTGGGAGCTACCCTCACCGATGAGGGCGTCCAGTTTGCGGTTTTCAGCCGGCACGCTGAGCGGCTTACGATCGCACTGTTTCGGGAGGCGACGGACACTGAGCCCGAAGCGGAAATCGTGCTCGACACGCGGTTTCGAACCGGCGACATCTGGCACTGTCACGTCAGCGGAATCGGCGCGGGGGCGCTGTACCTGGTACGGGCCGAAGGGCCGTATGCTCCGGAACAAGGACAACGCTTCAACGGGCATCTTTACCTGCTGGATCCTTACGCCCGTGCGCTGACTGCTGAGCCGGGGGAGATGCATCGCAGCCTTGGGTACGATGCCGGGAGTCCGAGGAAGGACGCTGCGCCGGCTCAACAGAGTAACCTGGCCCATATGCCGAAATGCGTTGTGGTCTCCACCGATTTCGACTGGCAGGGCGACAAGCCCCTCAATGTGCCGTTGCACAAGGCCATCATCTACGAAACTCATGTCCGCAGCCTTACGGTGCATCCGAGTTCCGGGGTCGAGCATCCGGGGACATTCCGAGGGGTCATCGAGATGATCCCCTACCTGCGTGAGCTCGGTGTCACGTCCATAGAGCTCATGCCGATCCAAGAGTTCGACGAGCTGGACAACCCGCGGCACAATCCAACGACAGGCGAACGGCTTCAAGACTACTGGGGCTACAACACCCTGGCGTACTTCGCGCCGAAGGCGCGCTACGCCTCGGATCGCACTCCCGGATGTGTTGTTGACGAGTTCAAAGAGATGGTTCGGGAGCTCCACCGCGCCGGAATCGAGGTGATTCTGGACATCGTGTTCAACCATACCGGCGAGGGAGCGGAAACCGGGCCGACCGTCAGTTTCCGCGGCTTGGACAACCAGGTCTACTACATGCTCGACGACGATCCGCGCTACTATCGAAACTTCTCCGGGTGTGGCAATACGGTGAACTGCAATCATCCGGTAGTCCGCTCACTTATCGTCGAGTGCCTCCGGTACTGGGTTTTGGAGATGCACGTCGACGGGTTCCGTTTCGATCTCGGTTCGGTGTTGAGTCGCGGACAGGACGGGCGTATTCTCGAAGAGCCACCCATTGTGCAGCGAATCGCGGAGGACCCGGTTCTTCGCGGGACAAAGATCATCGCGGAGGCGTGGGATGCAGGCGGGGCATACCAAGTCGGGAGCTTCCCCGGCGGGCGATGGGCCGAATGGAACGATCGATATCGCGATGACGTGCGGAGCTACTGGCGCGGAGACCCGGGGAAGCTCTCGACCTTTGTGACTAGGTTTGCCGGGAGCTCGGATCTCTACTCCAACGACGGCAGAAAGCCGTTTCACAGTATCAATCTCATCACGTGTCACGACGGTTTCACGGTGAACGACCTCGTTTCCTATAACCACAAGCATAACGAAGCAAATGGAGAGGCAAATCGCGACGGCCACGACCACAATCTCAGCTGCAACTACGGCGTGGAGGGGCCGGCGCGGAATGGCAAGGTAGAACGGGCCAGGAATCGCCACATCAAGAGTCTGCTTGCCACGCTGCTGCTTTCCTTGGGAACGCCGATGCTCTCCGGCGGGGACGAGTTCCGCCGCACGCAATACGGCAACAACAACGCGTATTGCCAGAATAACGAGCTTTCGTGGTACGACTATCGGCTCCGCGAGAAGCACTACGATGTGCTTCGTTTCACTAGAGAGATGATACGCTTTCGCAGGCGACACCCAGCGCTGCTGCGCCACGAGTTCTTCACCGGCAAGGATCTGAACGAGAATGCGCTCACCGACGTGAGCTGGTTGAGTCCTACCGGGGACACAGTCGACTGGGAGCGCCACGACGGCGCGATCGCCGTTTGGATCGATGGTCAGGAGGCGGCCGTGCCCGGCGGAGACATCCCGGACGACGACCTCTATATCATGTTCAACCCGGGAGCGCGCGCAGTAGAGTTC
This sequence comes from Spirochaetaceae bacterium, assembly GCA_003554375.1. Lineage (GTDB taxonomy): Bacteria > Spirochaetota > Spirochaetia > DSM-27196 > SKKC01 > PWGF01. The sequence continues at coordinate 2,633 of PWGF01000333.1, read as the reverse complement.
GCCTTGCCGGATCCTCATCAGGGGCCGTGGAAGCTTGCGGTCGATACGGCGGGTGAGCCCGGGCGCGACATCTTCCCTCCAAGGGAAGAGCCGCGGCTCCGTGTTCGACGCCTCCGTTGTGCCGGCCGGTCGGTGGTCGTGCTCGTAAGCGGGTGGAATCGCTGAGGAGGTTGACACGGGTGAGGCGGGTGAGTACCGTTTCGCATAACGGCGAAGATCGAGACGAGTACGCGCGAAACGGATCACTAGAGAGAGCGGCCGCGGAGGCTGGAAGCCGCCCGTTCACGCCGCGCGGAAAACCCCTCGGGAGCTGCCGGTCGAACGGATGGATGCCGGGCTTGGGCTGAGCAGAACGGAACGGCCGGTGCCAAGCACGTGCAGCCATCTGAGTAGGCCGTGCCGTCTCGCCCGCGTGAAGGGCATGCAAATGAGGGCGGCGGGCGCGCGTGGCCCGTCGAAGTAAGGTGGTACCGCGGGAGGCTGCGGTCGGCGCGCTGTCGGTGGACCGGCGGCTCCAAAGCTCCGATGCCTCTCGTCCTTACGTGTGCAATCCGAGGATGCACGTATGGGCGAGAAGCGCCGGAGCTTTTTTTGTGCTGAGGGGTATCGGAATAGGCCGGGCGCGGCGGAACGCTTCCGCCCGGTGCGTTGGAAACGCCGCGAGGGCGCAAGCTCATTGAGTGGGACGAAGACGAATCGGAAACCGATCGACAACCGATCGACAACGGGATCAGGAGGCTATTGATGGCTCACAAAGAGAGAGACGAAGGCATCAACGGGGCGGCGCATCAGAGTGCGGGGCCGGAACACGGAGTCGCAGCGGGCGCGTACGACGGTACGGCCGTTGGAACGGCGCAGGCGGCGGAGGAGCCCACGGGTGCCGGCGAGAAGCAAAACGGAGAGCTCACCCGAGAGGACCGGCTTTTTCGCATCCGGCACTCGACGGCGCACGTGATGGCGGAGGCGGTGCTCAGGCTGTTCCCGGATGCCAAGATCGCTATCGGTCCGCCGATCGAGAACGGGTTTTACTACGACTTCAACCTGCCGCGGAAGCTTGGAGATGACGACCTCGAGCAGATCGAGGAGCATATGCGCAAAATCGTCTCGGAGAAGCATGATTTCACCAAGGAGGTGGTCACCCGGGAACACGCGCAGGAGCTCTTCCACGATCAGCCGTACAAGCTCGAGTTGCTCGAGGCCATACCGGAGGGTGAAGAGGTATCGCTCTATACGGTGGATACGTTCGTCGACCTCTGCCGCGGCCCGCACGTCGAGACGACGGGCGACATCCAGCCGAAGGCTTTCAAGCTCCTCAATGTCGCCGGTGCCTACTGGCGAGGCGACGAGAACCGGGAGATGCTGACTCGTATCTACGGCACGGCGTGGGACAGCCCGAAGGAGCTTCGCCGCTACCTGGATCACCTCAAAGAGGTCGAGCGGCGGGACCACCGCAAGCTAGGCAAAGAGCTCGATCTCTTCTCGACCCACGAAGAAGCCGGCAGTGGCCTCATCTACTGGCACCCGAAGGGCTCACGCATGCGGCTCGAGGTGGAGGACTATTGGCGAAGCCGTCACTTGAAAGGCGGGTACGAGCTCCTCTATACCCCGCACGTGGGAAAGAGCCGGCTCTGGGAGCAGAGTGGGCACCTGGAGTTCTACCACGAGAACATGTACCCGCCGATGGAGATGGACCGGGCGGAGTACTACGCCAAGCCGATGAACTGCCCGTTCCACATTATGATCTACAAGACACAGACGCGCAGCTATCGCGATCTGCCGCTTCGCTGGGCTGAGCTCGGCACCGTGTACCGGTATGAGCGGAGCGGGGTGCTCCACGGATTGCTGCGAGTTCGCGGTTTCACGCAAGACGATGCCCATATCTTCTGCACTCCCGCGCAAGTAGAGGACGAGATAGCGCAGGTGCTGCGCTTCTGCCTGGAGACCTTGGAAGCGTTCGGCTTCACCGACTTCAAAGCGTATCTGGCGACGCGCCCGGAGAAAAGCGTGGGCGAGGAGGAGAAGTGGCAGCAGGCCACCGAGAGCTTGCAGCGAGCAGTGGATCGTGAGAACCTCGAGGTGGAGGTCGAGGAAGGCGGTGGCGCCTTCTATGGGCCCAAGGTGGACCTCAAGCTCAAAGATGCCCTGGGACGCGAGTGGCAGATGTCGACCGTTCAGTTCGATTTCAATCTGCCGGAGCGTTTCGACATGACCTATGCCGACGCCGACGGCAAAGAGAAGCGGCCGTTCATGGTGCACCGGGCGCTCCTGGGATCGCTTGAGCGGTTTTTCGGGGTGCTCATCGAGCACTATGCCGGCGCGTTTCCGGTGTGGCTCTGCCCGGTGCAGACTGCAGTGGTGCCGGTGGCGCCCGCGTTCAACGACTATGCGGCGGAAATCGCCCGCAAGCTCGGCGATGCCGGGTTTCGGGCGGAGGCACGGCTCGGCGAGGACCGGATGAACGCCAAGATCCGCGCCGCGCAGAACGAGAAGATTCCGTATACGCTCGTCGTAGGCGAGCAGGAGCGGGACCAGGGCCACGTGAACGTCCGGGTCCGGGGCGGTGAGCGACGGGGCAGTATGCCCTATGACGAGTTCGAGGAGCATCTCCGAAGCAAGGTGGCGGCAAAGGAGCT
>PWGF01000099.1 GCA_003554375.1 Spirochaetaceae bacterium | reverse complement strand
CGGGCCGCCCGCCGGGCCTGTGCCGGGCTCGGCTCAGCGGCCCTCGGCGCTGTCACCCCCGGGCCCGCGCCGGGCTCGGCTCACCGGCCCGGGCCGATCTCACCCCCGGGCTGCGCCCCCGCTCTCAACTTCCGCTCTCACCCCCGCGCCCCCGCTCTCAACTCCCGCTTCACGCATTCTCCGGTGCGCTCGCCCAGTCGATTTCGGTCGACGGGAAGACCGGCCCTTCGGTACAGACCCGCGCATATACGCGCTCATCGTTTACGCGAACCGTGCAGCCCATGCATGCTCCGACCGCGCACCCCATGGTCTGCTCCATGCTCACCCACAGCGGCGCGCCAAGCCGCTCGGCCGCCTCATGCGCCGCTCGGAGCATCGGCATCGGCCCGCAGGCATAGAGCTCGACCTGGTCCTCTTCGGCGAGGAGCGGCCCGAGCGCGTCCATCACCGTGCCGTGGGTGCCGAGGCTTCCGTCGTCACTTGCGAGCACGAGCTCAGGCCCCTCGGGCAGAAGCTCGGTCGGGACGATCGCACCTCGCTGTGCTCCCACGGCAAGCACCGGCGGCTTTCCGGCTCCGGTGCCGTCGCCGCCGGCGCGGCCCGCGGTGCCGGTTGTGTTTCGACTGCCGCCCGCGTTTCGGGTGCCGTCGCCGCCCGCGCGGCTTCCGGTGTCGGCTGCCAGTCGGATTTCGGCTCCGCTTCCAGCAAGTCGCTCAGCCCAGTAGAAGATGGGCCCCATGCCCACGCCGCCGGCGATGAGAACCGGCCGGCGCCCGGCCCCCGGCTCCGGGAAGCGGTTTCCCAGCGGAGCGAGAATATCAAGAGTCTCGCCGGGCGTGGCCGCGGTCAGCGCTCTCGTCGCACGCCCGCGCCGCTCGTAGAGAATACGTGCGTGCCCCGGAGCCCCGTCGCTGCCCCCCTCGTCGAATCCGGAGAATGCGAACGGCCTGCGCAGAAGCGGCACCGGATCCGGCGAGACGCGGAGGGTGAGGAACTGTCCCGGCTCCGGCCGCGCCGCCCGGCGTGGCCACTCGATGGTGAGCTCGTAGTAGCCTTCCGAGACGGGGCGATTTCCGACGATGGTGGCGTAGCAGTGGCGCATAGGCTTCGGCGCGAGCATACCGGAAACCGTACCCGCGCGTCATCCATCGTTACTCGGTTCTGCCGCCTCGTTTGGCTTGGCATCCCCGGGGTGGGCGGCTCCTTTCGGTGCTTGGCGAGCGCGGCGTGGGCGCCTTGGTATCCGTCGCTCCCAGATGCCGTAGGAGGTGCAGCTACTCCAGCTCGTTGCAATTGCTTCCGGGGCTATCCCCTCGAGGGTCGCCTCGTCGCTAGCTCCCTTTTCGGCGCCCGCCGCTTCGGTGGCTACCTCATCGAGGGCTCCTTCTTCAGGGGCCCCCTCTGTGGAGCCTCCCTCAGCCTCCCCGGAACCAAGCTCGATCCGAAAGAGCGTCAGGTAGCCCGCACCGGTGCGCCGCTGGGCCGCCTCCCGGAGCTGTTCGGCCAGCCGCTGCGCCTCCTCGCGGGCGTGGGCAACCGAACCGTGCTCGATCCGTACGAGCGGAATCCCGCACTGGAGCGGCAGGGAGGGCAGTCGGGCACCGCTCGTGGCTCCGAGCGAAGCGGCCGGCCAGTCTTCGGCCGGATCCTCGCCCGCGGGATCCAGCTGGAGCTCGCTCATGAGCGCGTCCGCGAACGCCTCGATCCGCGCGCGCTCGGCCACCTCGACCACAAGCCAGTCGCGGCAGAGCGAAACCCCCGACAGCTCGATATCGAGTGCTCGTACGGGAATGCGTTCGGGGGGCGGGAACGAGTGGCCGAGAACGAAGAGCGGTATCGCCGTAGGAAGGGCGTACGCCGACGGCTCGCCGAAGCGTGCGTACGCTGCCTCGCGAAGCGGCGTGACCGCTGCTTCGAGCGTCTTAGGGGGGCGATATGCTAGGATGAAGCCGCTTCGCACCTCTTCTGCTCCTCCAGTGGCGCTGCCCACGGAAGCCCCGGGGCCGGTTTACCGGGTAGAGTAATCCGGGGCTATACGGTACAGTAGCAGGAGAGCGTATGACACGAGAAGTAGAATCGGCAGTGACTACCGTTACCGAGATCGTCCGCACCTGGCCCAACGTGGAGGCCGTAACCCTCGTTCAGGGCGAGGAGGACGTCTACGACCCCTATTTTTTTCTCAGTTTCGACGTCTTTTTGGAGGGCGGCCCCCCGGAGCTCGACGAGCGCGTGAAAGCGTTCGAGAACGTGGGCGCCTTTGAGGCCGCTCCGGTCAGCAGAAAAGACCGGTTCCTCGTCGAGTGGATCCCGATCCGTATCGAGTATCACGACGTTTCCGATACCGGTGGCGTCGTTCACGGCCTCATGAACGGCCAGGCAAGCCCCCTCGAAAGCGGGACCTACCCGCTGTTCCGGATTGTCAACAGCCGGATTGTTATCCGGAACTCCGACTGGATCGAGCAGATCCGTAACGCCCTGGCAGAGCCTGCCGAGGAGTTCTGGAACGCGATCGTCCGCGCCGAGATGGCAAAGATGGAGCACGCAATGTCGGATCTGGGCGCCGCCGCGTTCCGTGAGGACGATTTGTTCTTCCTGGCAAGCCAAGCCAAGTTCGTGCGGGCGCTCTGCTCGACCCTCTTCGCCGCAAACCGCCGCCTGGAGCCGTCCGAACGCTTCCTGGGGGAGGAGACCCCGGCGCTACCTTTCGTACCGGAGGGCTTCCCCGGGCGTTTCGATTTTCTCTTGCGCCGCGACGGAGACATTCGGATGGGGCAGATCTTCGAAGTAGCGGAGATCCTCACCAAGGGCGTTTTCGCGCTTCTGCCCGAGCAAGCTCCCGGGTCTTCGTACCGGCCGTAGTACGCGTCGTCCCCAAGGGCGCGTCCTCCGAAATGGGTATTGCGTGAGGCGGAGATTGCTGGTACCGAAACGGGGCGCATTCGGGGGGCGCCCAGGTATCATACGGCGAGTGAGCCGAGCCCGTCCCACGAAGCGCCGACAGTCTTCGCCTCACGCTTCAATGCGTGCCGGGCAACGATAGCCGCAACAGCTACAGGCCCGGCGGCGGGCTATATCACGTACGTGAACGCTTGCTCGTGCTGTTGCTTGTCGCGCAGCAGGTCATCGAGGCTCATTGTGAGCTGTGACTCGATGCATTCCGAGAGCGAGTTCCAGAAGAAACTGAGCGCTTCGCCGCACCGGCTCTCGTTTATGACCTGCAGACGTCCTTCGAGGTGCTCGAGGACCTCGAGCACGGTGACTCGCTCCGGCTCGCGCGCCAGCGCATACCCCCCTTGAGCTCCGCGGTAGCTCTCGACAAGTCCCACTTTCTTGAGAGTCACCAGGATCTGCTCCAGGTAGTGCTGGGGGATATCGTACTTGTTGGCAATGTCACGAATCTGCACTGCGCCTTGGTGACGGCGGG
>PWGF01000343.1 GCA_003554375.1 Spirochaetaceae bacterium | reverse complement strand
GGACTCCTCACCGGCGATCCGCTGGTACTCAGAAAGAAACGCATCGGTGAGAGAACCGGCACGCTTCGACACATAACCCGGAACACCAAGAGCAGCGTTGTCTGTAGCATGACCAACGATCTTCGGACGGAGAATCGGTGTACCCAATGGCCCGAATCAACGCTGACTCACGTTTCTCATCGGTACCAGGTGTACGCAGAACCGGATGTCCCGGTTGCTCTCAACAAATATGTTGTGTATTTCCACAGCTACGACGCGGAATCGAAACGGATCTCGGGTTTGGCTGAGCGTGAGCTGACGCGCGCCGAAGAGGAGGGGCCGGAAGCGCTCATCGCCGAGCAGCGCTTCTATCTGGACGAGTTCTGGCACAACAGTGACATCCGGATCGAAGAGCATCCGATGCTCCAACAGAGCCTCCGTTTCAACCTATTCCACGTTCTTCAGGCGACAGGGCGCAACGGCCGCACCAATATCGGAGCCAAGGGCCTCACCGGAGAAGGGTACGAAGGCCACTATTTCTGGGACACCGAGATCTACGCCCTCCCATTCTACACGTACACGACTCCGTTTATCGCTCGTAGGCTTCTGCAGTACCGGTACAACACGTTGCCGCAGGCGCGTGAGCGGGCTCGGGAGCTCAGACACCGGGGAGCGCTCTATCCGTGGCGTACGATCAACGGGGAGGAAGCGTCGGCGTACTTCCCGGCGGGCACGGCGCAGTACCATATCAACGCGGATATCGTGTTCGCTATGCGCAAGTACGTTGAGGCGACCGGGGACCTGGTGTTCCTTCACCGCCAGGGCGCGGAAATGCTCTTCGAGGTGGCGCGGTTCTGGCTGGACCTCGGGTGCTATGTCGAAGGGAAAGGCTTCTGCATCAACATGGTGACCGGACCGAACGAGTACACGGTTCTCGTGAGCAACAATCTCTTCACCAATCTCATGGTGCAGGACAACCTCTTCTACGCAGCACGGGTGGCTCGGAGGATGCGTTCGAATCATCCGGACGCGTTTGCGGCCGTTGCTCAGAAGATCGGCTTGAGCGACCGTGAGATAGACGATTGGGAGCAGGCTGCTTCTCGACTCTACGTTCCATACGATCCGGGGCGGGGGCTTTATCCTCAGGATGACAGCTTCTTCGACAAGGATTTCTGGGACTTCAAGAACACGGAGCCGTACAAGTATCCGCTGCTTCTTCAGTATCATCCGCTTTCGATCTACCGATACCAGGTGTGCAAGCAACCGGATGTTGTGTTGGCGCTGTTGTTGCAGGGTTGGCGGTTCTCCATGGAGGAGAAGCGTCACAATTTCGACTACTACGACGCACTCAATACCGGCGACTCTTCTCTGAGCTCCTGCGTGCAGAGTATCGTGGCGGCGGAAGTGGGATATATCGAACGGGCATACGAGTACTTCATGAAGACTGCTCGCATGGACCTGGATGACATCAACGGAAACGTCAAGGACGGAATCCACGCGGCCAACATGGCGGGATGCTGGATGAGCCTGGTCTTCGGTTTCGGCGGCATGCGCGACTACCATGGCGTCATCAGCTTCAATCCCAGGCTTCCGTCGCGGTGGCGCCGTCTGGCCTTCAACGTGCGCGTGCATGACAGTCTGATATCAGTGGACCTGACTCACCACGGCGTTACCTATACGCTCCTGGAAGGCGGGGTACGGCGCATCGTTCATGAGACCGAAGAGATCGAGCTGCAGCCGAGTGAGCCGGTGTTTCGGACCGTGGACTTGCCTGGCCGGGCCGCGCAGAAGGCGGCGGCCAGAGCGGCTGCGCGCGAGCCGCTTCCCGAGGTGGCCCGGCACGGCCAATGACGGCCTGCTCCCCGCTCCACCGTCGGTCTCCGGAGCGCCGAAAATAAAACCATACTTCGTGAACATGGCCCCGTATCTAGGGGTGTCATGAGAGCAAAAACTCTTCGATCCAAGTTTGGGAGACCGGCCAAACGCATCCCGTTGCCACCCCCGCGCTACTCAATCGGCGTAGCAGGAGTTGTTGCATGCATGCTGGCGGTTTCGTTCCTGCCGGTGACGGTGAGCGGGGCGAGCGACATGTCTTCGGACACGCTGTGGGCAGAGCTCCGGCTGGAGCATGACGACGGGCGCCGGACCGAACGCCGAATCAGATTGGGGACGGGCGCGTGGGAGCTGTTTCTTGCCGACGTTGCGCAGCCCGAGCCGGAGCAACTCCGGACGGCCGGTCTCCAAGGGCCCGGATTTGTCGTAGGACCTCTGGAGCCTCGCGGGGCCGTCGCGGAGCTCGCCCGCCCCCTCTCTTCCGCTGCCGGGGCTGACCGCTACGAGCGCGATCTCGGGTTTGGGCTCGTGCGCCGTGCGGGAGAGCCGGTACCGGTTGGTGCCGCGGGCGGCACGGGGTTGCTGGGCTTATGGGGCTTAAGGTACGGCGACGACACTGATTCGGTCGGCGTGGCTTTCGACGTGCACCGTTTCGTGCAGCTCATCGCCGTGGGCACCGTATTGACAGACTCAGAGCAAACGTCGACGTCCTGGATCGAGCCGTCCGGGTTCGATCGTCACGGAGTGGTCGGGACCGTAGGCGGCCACCTCCGGGGCGAGCTGGGGCCGGCAACGGCCGGTGTGCTTGCGGTTGCCTCACGGGAGCAGCACGGGGGCACGGCAGGGTGGGTCCGAGCGACGGGGACGGTGGAGACCGGACCGGTGCGCGCTACCTTTCTAGCCGGAACGGCTTCGCCCAGCCTCCGGACGGTAACGGGGGAGCGAGCCGCGCGGCTGGTTCGAGTGGGAGGCGCGGTGACTCTGTTTGCCGACCGTGCCGTTCAACCCCACCTTGCCGGTGACTACACCTTGCGGAGGCCCGATGCCGTCCCGGGCGCGGTGATACCAGGCTACATCGAGGGCAGCGCCGGCATCGCGCTTGACGCCGGACCGCTCTCGGCGAAGGCCGAGACAGGGCTGCGGCACGGCTGGGACGTTGACGGCGCGATTGACGACCGACACGATGCATCACTTCGCGTGTCGACGGCGGGAGCAAGAGCCCGACTCACTGTCGAGGGGAATGCCCGCATGGCTCCGCTCCGGTCCGGTTACGCGCCGGAGCGGGCCGGGGCGGCAGCTGAAGTTGCGTTCGTCGGCAATCGAACGCGATGCGAGGCCAGAGGAAGCCTCCGCGCCGACCGGGACGACGGCTGGGCTCCACGTGGCTATGGACGCGTTTCCATTACGACAGTTCTTTCGGCGGTCGATCTCCGCGCTGCGCTTCGTGTCCCGAGAGAGAACGCCTTGGGGCCTGTAGCGGAGGGTGTGCACGGTCATCCGTTCCAGCGGTTGTGTGGATCACTCCAGTGGGAGACGTCGGCGACACTCACGCTCCCGGTTCCGGGTGAATAGGCGCGGGGCATCGGGGCCGGGCGGAGCGGCGACCGAGCCGGGGGCAAG
>PWGF01000164.1 GCA_003554375.1 Spirochaetaceae bacterium | reverse complement strand
GTTCTGGCCGGGGACGGCAGGCACCTCCTGCCGGTGGTGGTGCTTGCGCTTCTGGTAGGTGCCGGGCTCATCCGGGATAAGCGATTTGCGTCGCTACTGGCAGATGTCTTCGACGGGTTCGCGCGGCTCTTCTACCGGCTCAGCACCGTGATCGTCGAGACAATCGCAGTCCTTCTGGTGGCGCTTACGGCGGCCCTGGTCTATGAGAGCGGCACCGCAATCGACTACGGCTTCTACGGCCAGCTCTTTCTGGTAGTGGGTTTCACGGTAGCAGTCATCATCCTCGGCATATATCCACTTCTCGCCTATCTCCTGGGCGGACGCTGGAATCCGTTTCCATGGCTGTATGGGATGGTTGCGCCGGGGTTGGCGGCGCTTGCTTCCGGCGACGTCTTCTTCTCAACGCCGACGCTGATGCGCGTGGGCCGGGAAAGCCATGGCGTCAAACGCTCCGTCGGCGGAGTCGTATATCCGGTGGCTGCCGTTCTGGCGCGTGGAGGGACGGCGCTCGTGGCGGCTATGACGTTCGTGCTCGTTTTGCGTTCGTACTCGCCGCTGGAGCTGGCGGTGGCCGACGTCCTCTGGATCGGTGGAGCCGCGTTCGGAGCGTCGTTCTTGTTGGCAACGGTTCCGGCGCATGGCGTCCTGGTTCTGCTTGCCTTTATGAGCGGGGCATTTCGGGCCGGTATCGGCGATGCGTTCCTGATCGTGATGCCCGCCATTCCCATCTTAGGAGGCTTGGGTGCGCTTCTCGACGTGTTTACGTCGGGGTTGATCGGATACATAGCGGCTCATCAACACCGTGAGCGGGAGCTTATCGAGGTGACGGACTTCATCTGAGGCCGACGTGCAGTGGGTACCACGTGGCTATCGGAGCCGGTAGCGCAGTGAGAGTTGAGCCGCCAATTTGAGCTGGTCCCAGAAGGGTAGCTCGGTCTCGTCGGTCCACAACCGGAAGACCGGCGCAAACGCGCGCACTCGGAACGCAAAGGTGAGCCACTCCGGCATGTCGTATTCCAGAGCGAGGGTCGCTTCCGGGAAAGCGAAGCGTCCGTTGCCTAGGAGGTAATCCCATAGCTGGTCCACTTCCGAATCCTCGATCGGAACGATCGGTAGCCGAAGTATTGCGGTTGGGGAGAGGCCTGCGTCGACATGGAAGCTGGTGCCGCGGAAGACGCGGACGGAGAGTGGGGCGGATACCGCCACTCCCATTACGTGCGCAAGCTGGCCGGCCGCGCGACCGGTTTCGATCTGCGTCGGCACCGCTCGTCCGTCGACGGCGAGGTAGTCCTTGAAGAAGAAATCTAAACCGGGCGATACCGCAAGCCGCCGGCCGAAGCCAATTCTCCCGCCCGCCCCGTAGAAGTGGAGAATCGGGTTGAAGTCGCTTCCTTCAACCGGCTCGTCGAGTACGGGTGGCCGGTACGCGTTTCCTATCCAGATGGATCCGGTTCGGACTTCGGGGCCCGAGGAAGCGGCGGTCGCGAGTGGCATCGCCAGCGTGGGTGCGACGAAAAGGGCGATGACAGCGAAGCCGAGGATGAGTGAGCGGGCTGTTCGCGGTCGCTTATACGTCACGAGCTGTAGTATAGCACAATCAGCGTCAGGGTACCCGGTCGCGCCTTCGCGAAGGCCGGGCCGGCTTGAAGGCCGGGCCCGCTGGAACGCCGGCGCTCTTGAGGGCTGGGCGCTTCGGTCCGTATTTCGCAGGGCCTGCGGTGTTAGCAGGTCCGCAGCGAGCCCCTAGCCGGGAAGCCGTGTGGTTTCCACCATGTACCGGATACTCTTGCCCCGCTCGGTCGGACGGTGCATTTCGATGACGAAGACAAGCGAGCGCTCATCGCTTGAGACAAGCGCCTGCCTTACACGGTACGACTCCACTCCGTCTCGCCAGTGATCCGGAAGCCCGATTCGTTCCTCGTGGACGCTTCCATCGGACCGTTGGATCGTCACGTCAAGGTGAAATCGGGCGCGGATATCGGTGCCGCTTCCCTCGCGTTCCTGATGCAGCTCCACCTCGTATCGCCGGTCACTCTCGAAATCCCGGAACTCGATCCGCTCCTTCGGCTCTTCATCGTTCATCAAGATGTAGATCGGGCGCCCGGTCTGAAGATGATCGATCGAGTGCGAGTCGATCATCCCGGCCGCCTTCCGGAGTACTCGGTAAAGCGCCCCGCTGCCGTCTTGACCCGCTTGAATATCCTGATCGTACGTTCGGCGGAACACACCGTCCGACACGAACTCGTTCGCCGGTACGTCCACCGTGTAGAGCTCCGCATAAGCGCGACCGGAAAGGACCCCGATGCCGTACTGGGCAAACATGTATGTCTGCTGATCCACCGAGAACCCGAGATTGACGAATGTAGCCGCGTCTCCGGACCAGGCAGCATGCGCAACGAACAGAGACAACGCAACCGGTATGAGAACCCTTCGAATCATACGCCTCACCTTGCTTGCTATACCTCTCTTTCAGTATCGAGCGATTGGCGGCTGACTATAGCCTTTTTTGCCCAGCTTCACCATAATCCCCAGCTTCACTATAATACGCCACACCATGACGTTGGCAGCCCGCAACACGACGCTAACGGTCGGCATCGTACTCACCTCCATGATTGCCGCCACTGCCCTGGGAGCCGTGGGGCTTGGCGTTGCGGTTGGCTACGATCCGGTACGGATCGCTTCGTTCGAGGCAAGCGAGCTCTTCGGCTACGGGCTGGATGGCGCGGTAGCCGGGTGGATGCGGCTGGGCATCAGCGCGGTGGCGTCAATGCTGGCGGTGGTCGGCGGGATGCTGATCCGCCGGTACTTCCGCAAGAGCGTCGTGCCGGGTACCTTCTTCTTCGGGTGTTTTGTCCTTCTGGTCGCCTTCGAAGGGCTGAAACCGTTACACCTCGTTTTGAATTGGCTTCGGGCGGTTCAGCCGTACCACGTTGTGCTTACTCGTGCCGTAGTCTTTGGCCATGTCGCCGGTGCAATGTCTCTTCTGGCTACAAGTCTTTATACCGCGGGCTCTCAATATGCGAAGCTCTGGACTGTGTTGGGCATTGTTGCGCTGGTGGCTCTGGCTTTCGCTTACCTGGTTCCGGTGGACAGCGGCATGGTGGAGCCGGCTCTCATCCATCCCGTCGGGGAGATGAGCGGCGCCCGATTTGCTGGGGCGGTGCTTGCGGGGTTGGCGGTGATAACCTTCGCCCAGGCGGCGTTGAGCGGAGAACAGCGCTCCGATGGATATCGGTTGCTTGCCGCAGTCCTTCTGGTAGTGGGGCGCGAAATCCTGTTCCAAGGCCGTCATCCGGCGCTGGTCATAGCGGCTCCGCTGATGATGGTGGTCGGATTCGCGCTCTACTTCCGGCGCGCCTACCACACGTTTCTCTGGTCAGGCTGAGTCTGGGTGATGCGGTGTGAGACTGGACGAGCCCAGCCTGCCTGCGGC
>PWGF01000350.1 GCA_003554375.1 Spirochaetaceae bacterium | reverse complement strand
TGAACCCGCACAACACCCCCGGCCGGCTCACGCTGATCGCGCGCATGGGCGCCGACCGCATCCAGCAGCGTCTGCCGCCGCTTCTCCGCCGCGTGCGGAGTGAAGGTCGGTCGGTCGTCTGGGTAAGCGACCCCATGCACGAGAACACCGTCACAACCGCCGCCGGGCTCAAGACGCGCGACTTCGACGCGATCATGCGCGAGATCGCCCAGTTCTTCGCCGCCCACGGCGCCGAAGGCACCTACCCCGGCGGGGTCCATCTGGAGATGACCGGCGAGCAAGTGACCGAGTGTACCGGAGGCGCCTACGGCCTCTCCGTCGACGACCTCGCGGCATGCTACCGCAGCCATTGCGACCCGCGCCTCAACGCCGACCAAGTGCTCGAACTCGCCTTCCTCCTCGCCGACACGCTCAAGGGATTGGCCGGTTCGTGACGAAGAAATGCTTGCCCATTGAGATCGTTGCAGACGAAAGCGTCAACACCCAGCTCATATCGAGGCTGCAGGCGTCGAGCATGTGGCGGATATACTCAGGCGGCGACAGAGACACGTTCTACCTCCCTGAGAATATGAGGGGCGATATACGAACTGAGCCCTTCGAGGGTCACCGTTTCAACCTTGCGTCCCAAGGCTTCCTCGACAAGAAAGGAGACCTCCATGAAATTGTCAAAGGTATGCTTCTCCGGCACAAACTCCGGAAGAATATCGACATCGCTCGAGGAAGTCCGTTCCCCTCGTACAAATGCCCCAAATAGCCCGACACTCGTAACGCCAAAGGATGAAAGCTGCTCCCGGACTCGACACGAGTATCTCTTCAGGAGCAAGCGCGCGGAAATGAGCTAGGTTGTAGGTATAGATTCGCGAGCATCCCGCTCTTTTCGCCGCCTCCAGGTGAAGCGCATCGTAACGGACGTGTCGAACAACACGCTCACAATAGAACTCTCACTCGCTCGGCTCTTCCGCCCCTATTTTCCGGGCTCGGCGCTCCCTGGCTCCGTTGATTAGGTCCGCCGCGTCAATACTCACGACTTCGCTGCCATGATGCACAAGTACTCCCTTCTTATCGATGGTAACTCTCATGGCTCAATGGAAATCCGGCAACCATCTAGGGTCAAATGGCGCCGCGCGCGCAACGTTCGGATCCTTTTGAAACGGTTCGTAGGTCGTCCCGAACATTGCTCCCGGAACGCTTCCGAAGGGTCAGAATAGGTTCTCTCTTCCGCGCATACGCCTACCCCCTACCCCTACTTGATTCTATGCCCGTGATCTAGGTACATTCGGAGTACAGGAGGATACGCACTATGGGACTCTTTTCGAAATCCAACGCAATCAAACTGAACGTGCCGGACATGAGCTGCGGGCACTGTGAGGCCAAAGTCACCGACGCATTGAGCAAGCTTCAGACGGTCGCGGAGGTCCAAGCTGATTCCAAGTCCAAGCGCGCCACGCTCAAGCTCAGCGGTGACGACACACCGTCCCAGGAAGAGATTGACGAAGCGCTGCGGGCGACCGGCTACAGCGCCACGATCGAGAAGTAGACCTCCCCGGCCGTGGATCTCGATCGAGCAGGAGGCGGGGTCACCCCCGCCGCCCTCTCGGGCGCCGCATCGACCGCTGGTATTCCCGGCCCGCCGGTGTTACGATTGCTAGAGCCTATGGCCAAGATCATTCCATTCCCGAACAACGGTAACGGCCACACCAACCAAGGTGACACTGACGGCGCGGACCACCACGTCAATAGCCACGTGAACGACGACTTCACGGACGACGGGTATCCCGTTGCGGCAGCTTCCGAATCCCAAGAGAGCCGGAAACGCTTCCCGGGACTCTTTCACTTCGACCTCGGACTCAGCGAGGATCAGATCGCGGCGCTCCTCGCAGGAGACGCCGAAGCGCGCTCCCGCATCTTCGAGGTCTCGCCCCGGCTCACCCCGGAAGACGCCGCGCGGATACCGGTGTTGCGGCACACTATCGCCCTGCTGGAGAGCGTTTCCGCACGGGAGCCGCTCAAGGCGACGGCGAAGGGAAATCTACCACAGGCGGTGGTGAAGGAGCTCATCGCCGGGGCTTTCGCGGACGCTGAGCCGGCGTTCATCCGGGTGAATCGGGAGGGCGACAGCATGGCGCTCTCCCGGGCACGACGGATGGCACAGAACGCGGGGCTCCTCCGCTACCGAAACAGGGAGTTCCGGCTCACTAAGGCGGCGCGGACCGCGCTCTCGGCCGGCGATCACAACGAGCTCTACCGCAGACTGCTCGAAAGCCATCTCAAGCGGCCGCAGCTTCTCGCGCAGTACGACCGGGTCGACGACGGCGGCGCGACCGGTGCCGCCCTACCGCTGCTCCTCTTTGCCGCCCGGGACCCCAACGCCGAGTGGCTCTTTGAGGAGGACGCCGCCGAGTTGATCCTCGAGCTCGGCATGGCACATTTCGTTTATCCCGATGAGCTGGAACACGCAATCTACCTTCGCTTCTTCGAGCGCTTCGGAGTTGCCTTTGGGCTCTTCGAGGAGGGACCGCCGTTCGAGCCGCACTTCCTGGAAACGAAGTGGCGCTACCTCTCCCGCAGCAGGTGGCGCAGAACGGAGATTTTCGACCGGGTGTTTCAGTGGCACGCCGAGCCCCCTCCCAGGGCCGTTCTGCGGCCCGAAGTCGCCGCGAGTATGCTCATGACCTGGGTGCATGAATCGGGAGAGCAGATAGACGGGAACGAGTACTCGTCGCTGCGGCACCTCTGCGTCCGCGCCATCGAGCGGTGCCCCACGCACGCCGATGCCTATGTGGTCCTGGCGCGGACCTACGAGCAGCAGCCCGAGCGGGCGCTCACGATCGCCGATGCCGGGCTCGCCGCCACAGCGGACAAGGAGCCTGATTTTCCGCCGGGATGGGCGGCATGGGATGACCATCTCTTTCGAGACGTCATGCGCCTGCACTTCATCCGGGCGGAAACGCTCCTCACGCTCGACCGCCGTCAGGAAGCCGTTGCCGCATTCGAGCACCTGCTCTCAGAGTACGACCCCGATGACCGTATGGGCGCGACCGACTCCTACGTCCCTGCGCTCATCATCTCCGGCCACCACCGCGCGGCGAAGGAGTGCCTAAAGCGCATCTCGGAGACCCGGCGCGCCGCCCCCCTCTGGAACAGACTACTCACCCATCTCGCCCTCGGCGAAGAATCGGAGGCGGAGAAGCTCCTGCCCGAGGCGCTGGAACGGAACAGCTACATACCCGAGCTGCTCTCCGTGCGGCCCTCCTGCCTCCCCTATCCGCTGCCGGATTACTACTCCCCCGGCAGCCCTGAGGAGGCCGTGCTCTACGCCTCCGCCGCCCTCGAAGCGTGGCGAACAGTACCCCGCGCCCGGCAATGGGTGCAGCAGCGACTGTAGGGCGCAGTGCCCGTGGCCGGCAATGGCTGCACGCGTGGCTGTAGTGTG
>PWGF01000448.1 GCA_003554375.1 Spirochaetaceae bacterium | reverse complement strand
GGCGAGCCGCCGGCCCATCAGCGCCTCCGAAGCCCCGGCCTCGGGCAACCGGCCTTCCGCGACCCACCGCTCCAGCTCCTGGTACTCGCGCTCGAGATCGAGATCGACGCCGAGACCGCGAACCGCGATCTGGCGGTCCTCTCTGAAGGAGCCGGCGGCAATCGTAACCCGCGGGCTCACCGCCCGCACGTCCTCCATCTGTTGCAGGCGCTCTACCACCGCCCGATAATCGTCCACGGCAAAGTGGATCGGGTTCATGTACTCGTTTCGATCGAACTCTTCGTGACGAATGCGAACCTCGCCGTCGGTGAAGATGAGCGCGTTCTCCTTCATGTCTTGTGCCACGCCGCCCATCAACCCCTGGAGGAGGATCATCGTCATGGCGGCAACGCCAATCGCCACGACCACCAGCACGCTTCGGCGCGTATGGCGAAAGACGTTTCGGAGCGCAATCGAGCCGATGCCGGAGCGCCCCGTCCCGATCCGGTCGATCATCTGCGGAAACCGCCCTTCCGGCGTGTCGCTCTTCTGGCCTCGGAGCGAGTCCGGAATCGTCTCACGGAGCATCCGGCGGAGCGGTATCCGGGACGCAAGGGCAGCCACAACGATCGCGACGATCGAGCCGCCGGCCATTACCCCCGGGCGCCACACTCCGCCGATGATACCCGAGACTTGGTATCCGATGTCGACATCCTGCAACAGCGCCCGCAAATCGATCCCGTATTCGACAAGCTGCCACACCAACAGCGAGCCGAGCGCCAGACCACCCGCAACGCCCAACACCGCAATCCCCGCGGCTTCATAGGCGAATACCCCGCGGATCTCGCGGTCCCGGAGGCCGACCGCCCGCATCATTCCGATCTCCCGCCGCCGCTCCATCACCGCCATGAGCATCGTGTTCGTGATCCCCACCAGAGCGATCAACGCCACTAGAAGGAGCACAATTCCAAAAACCTTCTGCTGGGTCTCAGCAACGCCGGCCAGATCGGCGCCCAAGGTGTCGAACCCGACGAGCTCGAGTCCCTCCAGATCGACCGCTTCACGCACAGGCGTCAGGTCCGCGGTTCCGGGCACCGTCTCATCCAGCCCAAGGGTGATTCCGGTAACCGCTCCCTCCATCTCCAGATATTCGTCGGTCACGTCCAGCGGCAGGAAGGCGACGGCGCGATCCACCTCCGGGTTCGGCGTCTCGTAGAATCCAACGATCTCGAGATCGAGAATCTGGTGGAAGCCCTGCCGGGTTCTGGTAAGCACCGACACGGGATACCCCACCTCAGCGCCGAGCTGTTCGGCGAGCCACGTGCTGATCAGAATGCCGTCTCCCGTGGGCTCCAGCCACTCCCCTTCGACAACGTGCTCGGCAAGCCGGTACACCTCCCGGTCGCGCTCAGGATCCACCCCTGCGAAGGTCATGCGAATGGAGCCGTCCTCGGGAAACGGATCGTATCGGACAACGAGCTCTCCGCTGAATTCAGTGCGCGGCGCGCCGGGAATTCCGGCTGCCTCCAGTTGGTCCAAGACCGGGTCGGGGCTCTCCACAACGTTGTCAAGCGGATACTCATCGCGCTCGTCCCAGTAGTCCGGTCCCGTGATCCGTGCGCTCCCGGTCTGGAAGTTCATGAGGTTGATCTCGGACTCGGCTTCCATCCCCTGAAGGATCGCGTCGGACCAGATATAGACTCCCAGCCCGATGGCAATCGCGCTTGCGGTGATCACCGTTCGCCGTTTGTACCGGCTGAGATTCTTGAGCGCCATTCCCGCCAAGAAGCGGCGCGACTTCCTCCTCCCTGTAGCCTTCATACTCGAACTCCTCCCCCGGCGCGATGATGCGGCCCGCCGGAAACGGGGCCTGCGCCGTCTCGGCGTGGTGGACCCGGTTTCACTCGCGCCCGCGCCTCTAATATCTAGTGTACCCACAAACTAGTACACTGAGCAAATAGTACACTTGGGATCAGCTCCTGTCAACACATAGAGTATGAGGCCAGGGAAGACGCAGTTGGAAAACGCGCCTGGAAGCGCGGCGGCGACCGCCCGCCCTTGGGGGGCTTGCCGGGCCCCCGGGGGTGCCGTGAAACGGGTGAGTACTCGCTTCAGCGGCTTTTCGCCGCCGCCGTCGAACCGTACTGATCCAACTGCGTTTGCCCTGAGTATGAAGCAATGATGGTTGGTCGCTCTTGCAGGCGTGGCGCTCCCACAAGCCCGCGCCGGCACGACTATCGTGTCAGGTCGTCATGCCGTTCGGGGCGTCGCACTTGGCGATCTCTGCATTGATCGCGGCCACGAGCGAATCGGCTATTCTCCGCACCTGCTCCACCCGTTTGGCCCTGAGGCCGCGCACGAGCCTGCGAGCAAGCGCGTACGTACCGGAGAGCGCTCCAACAGGGAAGAGCAGCGAGAACGCGAGAGAACCAAGAGCACCGACGCCGACTCCCAGACCGACCGCAAGACCTATTCCGAGCCCGCATCCGCCGACGATTCCCCCGTAGAGCCCGCCGGCAACGCCGGCACCCATAACCGAAGCCGGCCCCGGCAGAGACGCCCGCCGCCACCCGTGCCGGCACCGCCCCCAAACAATCCCGCCGGCCCCGGCGCGCCCGCCCCCGTGCAAGCAACGCCTACGCGCCGCGGGCCCATCGCTTCACCGCCGCCCCCGGCTTCACCGCTGGCCCTCCAGCGTCACCGCGGGCGCACCGCTTCACCGCTGGCCCCCAGCTTCACTGCAAGCGCACCCCTTCGCTCACCCCGCCGCGCGCAGGAGCGACTTCCCGGTCGTTTCGCGCCCGCCGCTATGCGCGCAACGCCTACGCGCCCGCCGCCTCGCCTGTTAAGACGATCGCAGCAACGACGTGCCGGTCATCTCGCTCGGCTGCTCGATTCCCATGAGCTCGAGAGCGGTCGGCAGGACGTCGGCCAGCCGGCCGTCGGAGCGCAAGGCGGAGGAGCGCTCGTCGGGGCTCCCGGTTGCGTCCCCGGTGCGGTCGGGATCGACAACGATGCAGTCGACGTCGTAGGTGGTATGGGCCGTATGGGCGCTGTTGTTCTGCGGATCCCACATCTGTTCGGAGTTTCCGTGATCGGCGGTCACAATGAGCTTTCCACCGCGTTCGAGCGTCGCGCTGACGATTTCCTCGACACACGCGTCCACCGCCTCACACGCCTTGATTGCCGCGTCGAGCTTTCCGGTATGCCCGACCATGTCGCCGTTGGCGAAGTTCACCAGGATGAAGTCCTCGCAGTCGCCGGACTTGACCCGTTCGAGGACAAGGTCCTTCACTTCGTATGCGCTCATCTCCGGCTTGAGGTCGTAGGTGCCCACCTTTGGCGATTGCGCCATCTCGCGCGACTCTCCCTCGAACGGCTCATCACGATAGTCGTTGAAGAAGAACGTCACGTGGGGGAACTTCTCCGTCTCGGCACAGCGGAACTGCCGCAAGCCCCGGCGGC